>NZ_PCZF01000003.1:0-70853 GCF_002554115.1 Lactobacillus sp. UMNPBX4 | reverse complement strand
ACCCGTGGTCTAGACTTTCACTAGACTAGATGAAATGTCATGCCCGACACACAAGACAAAAAAGAAGCTCCTTACGGAGCTCTTTTTTTATGCTTATGTTTATTTCTCAAGTAAACTATTCCCCCGGCAATAAGAACAATAATTCCCGCAAAGAGAAATAAATAGCCGACCAGAATCAAATAGAAGTTTTCGTGTAAAAAGCCTTGCTTATCAACGTATTCTACCGAATTAGCCTTGATAAAGAAACAAACAAATCCAACAATCATCAAGAATCCACCAATCAAGGTCGTAATCATATTGTACTTAGCTTTGCGGTTTTCATCAGTATCTTTAATCAATTTTTGTGTCATCTTGTTCATATTATCGTCTCCTAAAATTAACTGATCTAGTGAGATGTGAAAGACACGATTGATCTCGATCAACATTTCTAAGTCGAGCAAATTGCGGTTATTTTTCCAGTTGGACACCGCCTGTCTTGTAACGTGCAATTTTTTTGCATACTGCACCTGCGACAGATTATTTTCCTTTCTTAGCTGCTTAATTTGATCACTAAATTCCATCTCTTTCACCTCATAAATTAATTTTGGCAGAACTATATAAACCTAACAAGAAAGCACTGCTTGCATAAACGACAGCAGTGCTTTCCTTTTTATTTCTCGACCCTAGCTTGATAAAAGCCAAAGCTCATTTGACGTAAAATTTTAATGAAACTATTTTTATCTAATCTTTCACCAGTCGTCAAAGCTTCAAATTCTCCATCTGGATCCTTCAACTTCTGGTCTGTTCTATGGAAACCATTTCTCTCGTAGAACTTCAGCCGACTAACACGTTGCTTGTAATTTTTTACCTTCTTAGTTACCGGTTCAATATCGATCACGATTTGCTTATCTGGGAAGTTATCTTCCAGCATAGTCAAAATCTTGGAACCATATCCTTGTCCGCGCAACTTTTCACTGACTGCTAAATAAGTCAGGTAGACGGTGTTGTCATTTTCAGCATAATAGGTAATGCCGCAGAACTTGCCATCATCATAAATTGCGTGAAACTTTACATTACGGTGAAGTGACATTGCTAATAGTGAAAACATTGAGAATCTTTCCCATTCAGGGAATGCCTTCATGTACAACTGCTTAGCGTCACGATATGCTTTTGTACCCCATCGGGCGGGCTTAGAATCTAAAATAGTATCCTTCTTTTCTATTAAACTAAAAAATATAATATTTTTACACACATATTTTATCAAAAAAATACGATAACAAGCAAAAAGAACAGATCATTCGACCTGTTCTTTTTATCTATGTTATATAATTTTCATTTAAATCAACTTGTACTTCTTAAGCAATTCTTCTACGTAGGTGCCTTTAACCTTCTTGAGCATCCCCTTAATTGCCAACTTCTCAGGCATTGGCAAATCAAGATCTTTGAGCTTCTTTTGATCGTTCAAGTAGTACATCGCATTCATCAACATTCTGACATCAAATGCAGAAGCGAATACTTCAGGTACGCCACGGTCGATATCAAGCAATGTGTAGACAGCTTCCATCGCGGTTCTAACTGAATATTCAGTAGTAAAGACAGTGTCTCTTGGAGTTTCCGCAAAGTTACCAATGAAGGCTAAGTTCTTTGAATGATCTGGCACTACCTTTGGTCTATCGCCTAATGCTCTTGGCATAAAGTATGAAGTAATGTATGGCATATGTGCTGGAATAGTAGTTGCAGCTGCAGCCATTTCAGGAATTCTTTCTTCAGGAACACCCATGTGGTAAAGCCATTCCTCACACAATTCAATACCATTACAGTCAGGCATAGTCTTTTCAACATAATTACCCTTAGTGTCTGAGAACAAGCCATAGAGCCAAACAATCAATTCATTTGGCTTTTGTGCCTTAAAGTGTGGCTGACGACTAATTGAGTAACCTAATAACCAGTTAGAATCCTTAATCGTAGTTGGTCCACTAGTAACAATTGAACCACTGTGTGGATCCTTCTTATTAACTGCTTCAATAAATGGCACAATATCATCATTCTTAAAGGTAATTGTAGCTGACATTCTCCAGTTAGCCTTTGGAATATCCTTGCAGAAGACCTCTGGATGACCAAAGTCTTCATCTTGAGCAGCCAAGTTCTTCCATAATTGCCAGCTAGCACCTAATTCATGCTCTGCTGGAGCTGGGTGGAAGTTATCACCATAAGTAGTGCTTTCAGTGATAGAACCGTTAGTGACAAAGACAAGATCGTTTTCAGTTAAATCAATTGTCTTTCTTTCACCTTTTTCAGTTAAAACAATTTGCTTGGCAACTTTTTTACCATCTGAACGGTTAACAAAGATGTTATCTACTACAGTGTCGTAATGGAATTGTACGCCATGTCCTTTCAAATATTTAACCATTGGCAGAATTAATGATTCATATTGGTTATACTTAGTAAAGCGAAGTGATGATAAATTCTTCAATGTGGCAACGTGTTGAACGAAACGCATCAAGTAGCGACGCATTTCCATTGCACTTGCCCATGGTTCAAAGGCAAACATAGTTGACCAGTAAAGCCAGAAGTTGGATTGGAAGAATTCTTTGGTAAAGACTTCGTTAATCTTCTTATTTTGCAAATCTTTTTCAGGTGTTAAGCAAAGGTCGATGATTTCCTTTACTGCCTTAGGTGTTAACAATAGTTGACCGTCAGTTGGTAAAGCTTCGCCGCGATTGATGATGACACGGGTTTTAGCATAGCTTGGATCTTTTCTATTCAAGCGATAGAATTCATCCAAAATTGATTCGCCTTCATGTTCGGTTGAAGGAATTGATCTGAATAAGTCCCACAAACATTCAAAGTGTGGCTCCATTTCACGACCACCACGGATGATATAACTTTCTTTTTCTTTATTGTAAATACCATCCATTGAACCACCAGGAAGAGACAATTCTTCAAAAATGTGAATTCTATTGCCCTTCATTTGTCCATCACGAATCAAGAATACAGCGCTGGCAAGAGCAGCTAATCCTGATCCAACAATATATGCTGATTTTTGATCAACGTCTTTTGGCTTTTCAGCCTTTACAAATGCTTCATAATTACCATTGCTATAATGCATAATTTACACTTCTTTCAAATAATCGTTACACCTGTAACTATTTACAGCTATAATAATATTGTAAGCGATATCATTTGTCAAATTAAAACTAATCAAAGGATGATTTTTTATGAATATGAAAAGTCTGCACACGCAGCAACAGATAGAAGAAGCCTTATTTTCTTTATTACAAAAAAAGCCTTACGCCGAAATTTCCATTGCAGAAATTACGCGTAAAGCTCATGTTTCTCGTACTTCTTTTTATCGTAACTATAGCCAAAAAAATGACGTACTAACGCTATTTTTGGCTAATCAATATAAAAAATTTATTGTTGATATCAATGAACATAAACTAAAGACATTGACCAAACAGCTAATTGTTTATCTGACATTTTTTAAAGAAAATCCTAAAGTCATGAAAATCTTGTTAGACGCTGGTTTTGAAGGCAGTCTATTAAACTTTCAAACTCGCTATTTGAAAAAACTGCTTGGTGTCTACCACCCAGACTTAAATTTACCAGATTATGCAGTCGCCTACCAATCAGGCGGAATTTATATGCTCTTAATTTGGTGGGTTAAGCAGGATTATCAAACTCCACTCGAAGATTTAATTAATTATGCGGAAAAACACATTATGCTTTAATGTCTTATTATTGCAATTTCTTGCGCTTTTTACCAAAGTTAAAGTAGAAATTCAGCACAAAGGCAATGATTAACAAAATTAACGATACCAACATAATTTCTTTGATTCCGGCATGGAAAATAGTTCTCATAGTTGGTACTAAATTCTGCGGCAATAATTTTGCACTTTTGGCGTCACTCAATTTATTCATCATGGCCATCGTAATACCTTTATGCGTATGAACTCCACTTGCTAAGTTCAAGTTCATAATTACGCCGTACACAGCTGCCATCACAGTTTGTGCCAGGATTCTAATCAAATATGACGTTGAAGTAGCTGTAGCCATATTCTTTAATCCAGCATCTAGCTGCACTTTTAACTGCATAGCAACGAAGATAAAGCCAACACCAATTCCTGAAAACGCACCAATAAACGTCAATATCTGTACTGGCGTATGAATATCTGCCAAAAACAACCCGACGGACGAAATCATCATCGCAATAATTCCAATTAAAGCCAATTTAAATGTTGTCATATGTTCTTGAATAGCCGCTACGCTTTGGGAAGCAATGATTTCTACGATTGAGTTAGGAATCAGAGTCATCCCACCTAAAAGTGCAGATAAACCGAGTAATGCTTGAGCCCACATCGGCATATAAGTATTAACAGCAATAAATGCACCCCAAGTGAAGGCAAATAAAAGAAAATCACCGTCTAAATCTTTATTTTTAAATAAAGATACCGGAATGATTGGATTAGCCGCATGATTCTCACGAATAAAGAAGAGAACAATAAACACTAGACTAACAATAATCAAGCTAATGACAATCCAGTTAGCTGTTAACCCAACTAGTTGAACGCCCATTAAGAATAAAAGCAATCCAATAACTAATAATCCGGCACCAGGAATATCGAAGACTGGTGTTTTTTCTGGTGTAACAGGCTTGTAGTAAACAAGACAGATGATTAATGCTATCAAACCGATTGGAATATTAATATAGAAAACCCAGTGCCATGAAAAGGCATCGATTAACCAACCACCAACCAATGGTCCTAAAATAGCAGCTCCATTCCAGCTTGCTGTTAAGTAGCCTAATACCTTAGTTCTGGTTTTAATATTTTTAAAAACATAACCGGCAATGATATAAGGAAGAGACCCCATACCACCAGCACCGATCCCCATGATGAATCTAGAGCATAAGAAAAAGATAATATTAGGTGCCATACCTTGTAAAGCAGAACCTAAAACAAACAAAATCAGTGAAATTTCAAAGGCCTTTTTATTAGTGATTTTCTCGCCTATCTTAGTCCAAATCGGAATTGAAATAGACATCCCTAATAAGAAAATAGCAACAATCCATCCCATAAACTGAATTCCATGCAAAGCTGCAACAATCGCTGGAATTGCGGTATTAATAATCGTCCCATCAAGTCCTGACATCACATTACCTAACATCAAGGCAATGGTGACCATCGTAATTTGTTTTTTATTCATTCAAATTTCCCCTTTAAAAAACAAAAACTCCTATTATCAACGATAATAAGAGTAAAAAAATATGGAGGATACAGGGCTCGAACCTGTGACCTCCTGCTTGTAAGGCAGATGCTCTCCCAGCTGAGCTAATCCTCCATTATGGGGCGGAATGTGGGATTCGAACCCACGCATGCTGGATCCACAAACCAGTGTGTTAACCCCTTCACCAATTCCGCCATAAAACGGTCCATGTGGGATTTGAACCCACGATCTCCTCCGTGACAGGGAGGCGAGATAAACCACTGCTCCAATGGACCAATCAGAGGAGGATGTGGGATTTGAACCCACGCGCGGCAGAACCGCCTAACGGTTTTCAAAACCGTCCCCTTAAGCCACTTGGGTAATCCTCCATAGCCGAACAGATACTATTATACTAAAGTGAGATAAAAGCGCAAGTGTTTTTTGCAAAAAAATAGATATTGATCAAATTGACCAATATCTATTTTTAATCTATCTTCTTTTAATCATGCAAATTCTTTTGATATAGCAAGTACTTATATTCTTTTCCAGCAATTTCTACAAATTTTTCAGTTGCATTATTAATCCAACCAAAATGTTCAAAAAATTGTCGTGCATTTTCGTCTCCATCAATGCACCATAGATAGATCTTGCCATACCCCATCTTTTTTAATTCGTTTTCGGCAGCATTAAGTAGAGTTTTCCCAATATTAAATCCTTGAAAATTAGGTTCAACATAAAGAGCCATTAATTCACCGCATCCGAGCATGCGCGTATCACGAGGGCGACCATAACTTACGGCTGCACGAATTTGATTATCATCATCAACAAAAATCAAGTTGTGACGACCACTCTCATTTAATCGTTTAACCCAAGCTTTTTCAGGAATATTATCTAAGAATACATCTGGCAATATATTTTTATATGTATCTTGCCAACACTTTTGAAAAAGTTGACTTGTTTCTTTTGCTTCATCTTCAGAAATTAGTGGTTTAATAATCATTTTTTACTTCTTTGTAAGAACAGTTACGGCTTCAACATGTGGAGTCTGTGGGAACATATCAACAGGATCAATACGCTTAAATTCATAACCCTTTTCTTGGAACAATTGCAAATCACGTACCAAAGTGGCAGGATTACATGAAATATAAACGACTTTCTTAGGTCCTGTCTTAACAGTTGCATTAATAAATTCAGGAGTTAATCCCTTTCTTGGCGGATCAACAAATACTACATCGGTTTTAAGACCACTCTTAGCCCAACGTGGCATAATTTCTTCCGCCTTACCCAAATAATACTTAGCATTAGTAATATCATTAAGCTTAGCATTATCCTTAGCATCTTTAATCGCATCCCGAACTACTTCAATGCCTCGAACTGCTTTAACATGCTTAGCAACACTTAACCCAATAGTTCCAATACCTGAGTAAGCATCAATTACAACATCATCTGGTTTTAAATCAGCCTGTTTGATTGCCAAATTGTACAAACGAGGTGTTTGCAAAGAATTAATTTGGAAGAAACTTTGAGGTGAAATTCTAAACTTCAAATCTCCAATTTGATCAGTAATTTGATCATTACCGAATACCAAGTAATCCTTTTGTCCCAAAATCACGTTTGTCTTCTTAGGATTATAATTTAAAATCAAACCAGAAACGCCTGGAATTTGGCTAACTTCTGCAGCAACATTTGGTAATTGCATGAAATCTTTGTGCAAGCAAACTAAAATTACCATCATTTCGCCAGTAGATTTGCTACGACGAACTTCTAAGTAACGCACTTCGCCCTTATTATTAATTTCATCATAAGCGGGCACTTTATATTTACGCAAAATATCTCTTACGGCTACTAAAACTCGATCAATTTCGGGATCAGTAGTAAAGAAATTAGTCAAAGGCACTAAATCATGCGAATGACGTCTAAAGAAGCCAATTTCAAGTTTGCCATTTACTTCACGCACAGGAACTTGCGCCTTATTACGGTAACCGACTTCTTCAGGACTAGCTAAAGTTTCCCCAACTTCAATATTTTCTAAATGTGCCTTTTTAAGCAGGCTAACTACTTGATTACGCTTAAAAGCAAGCTGCTTATCATATTTAATATGCGCAAGTGAAGCTAAACCAGTTTGAACGCCCCGATTTAATTCAACTTTTACTCGATCAGGGCTTTCTTTTTTAATTTTTTCAATTTTTGCAAAAGCAAAATTCTTCTTAACTTTTAAAATTTTTGCACTAACTATTTCTCCTGGAAGTGCATTCGTTACGAATACCGTCATTCCATTGTAATGAGCAACACCCATTGCTTCGTATGAAAGATCAGTGATTTCTAAATCTATAACTTGATTCTTTTCCATAAACACTCAGCCTTTTTAATAAACCATTTAATTCTTTTCTATTATAATACTCGATTTAAAATTACTACAAAATTATTTTATCTAAAAGTATTGACAGATTTTTTTAATCTTGCTATCATATTTTCCAACAATCAACGACAAAGTAGCTGCTTCGTTAAGCGTTCAGAGATCTGGTGGTTAGTGCGAACCAGTCAGGCGAAGTTAGACGAATTACATCGTGATTAAATATTGTTCGGATAACTTTTCAGAACCGTTACCATCTGATAGAGATTCAAGCTCTTATGCTTGAAAGAGTGGGTGGTACCACGGCTATCGTCGTCCCGTTGACTATTTAGTCAACGGGATTTTTTTATTTGGAGGAATAAAAATGAAAAAGCAAAAAGTCTCCTTTACGGAATCAATTATTATCCTCATAGCTTTATTGGCTATTTTAGGTATTTCAGTAATCAAGTTCGGTTTATCGCCAGAAGTACCCGTTTTATTCACGGTTCTTTTGCTCACATTCTGGGCAAGACTTCGCGGCTTTACCTGGACAGATGTCCAAGATGGTATTAAAGAAGGTATTGGCGTAGCCATTATCCCTATCTTTATTTTTATTTTAATTGGTGCCTTAATTGGTCTTTGGATTAAAGCGGGTATTATCCCTTCCATCATGGTAGTGGGTTTCCATTTAATTAGTGGTAGTTTCTTTGTTCCATCTGTTTTTGTAGTCTGTGCAATCGTTGGGGTAGCCATTGGTAGTGGTTTTACTACTATCTCTACAGTTGGGATTGCCCTCTTCGGTATTGGTGCCAGCATGAATGCAAATCCAGCTTTAGTTGCCGGTGCTATCATCTCAGGTGCCGTATTTGGCGATAAAATGTCTCCATTATCAGATTCAACTAATTTGTCATCTGCAGTGGCTGAAAGTGAATTATTCGCCCACATCAAGAACATGATGTGGTCAACTATCCCATCATTTGTTGTTTCCTTAATTCTGTTCTGGATTCTTGGTAACAGCGGTCAAATGGATCCAACTAAGATTGAACGTACTTCTCACGTTTTACAAACTAACTTCTCTATTTCTTGGTGGGCAATCGTTCCAATCGTTTTTATGCTACTTTGCGCTTGGCGTAAGGTTCCAGCTATCCCTACTCTTTTCATCAACATTGCAGCAACTGTCATCATGCTTTTTGCCCAAAATCCTCACGAATCAGTGCAATCATTAAATAATTTAATCATGAATGGTTTTGTTGCCAAAACTAGTGACGCTTCTGTTAACGCCTTGCTTACTCGTGGTGGTATTTCTAGCATGATGGCTACTGTTGCCCTAATCATCTCTACTCTTTCATTAGGTGGGATGTTAATGAAATTCAGCGTAGTTCAAAGCGCAATGGAACCACTTGTTAAGCATTTGAGAAAGCCAGGTCGTTTAATTACTGTTACTATTCTTTCAGGTATCTGCATTAACTTGTTTGTTGGTGAACAATACTTATCAGTAATTTTGCCAGGTCGAGCATTTAAACCTGCTTTTGATAGAATTAAGCTTTCACCACTTGCACTTAGCCGTGTACTTGAAGATGGTGGTAGTGTTATCAACTACTTAATTCCATGGGGCGTTGCCGGTTCATTTGCTGCCGCTACCTTGGGCGTTCCAGTTTTACAATTCTTACCATTTGCATTCTTTAGTTTACTTTCACCGGTATTCTCAATCATCAGCGGATTTACTGGTATCGGTTTAAAGTGGGCTAAAGACAAAAAATAAACTTTAAAATTAAAAGAGTGCCTGAGCACTCTTTTTTAGTTATTCATATTTTCCATTCTAATTTGGGCTTTCTTATGCTCTTCACTTTCACGATATGGTTCATACACAATATCAGTGATCACAATTTCTGCACCATTCTTTTCAAAAACAAGCGCTTGATCTAGCTCTGCGTTCACCATTTTGCTTTTTTGATTATTTCGTTTAAATTTCAAATCATCTAATTCGCGATCAATAAATGTTTTTTGTGATCCCGTTAATTGCTGATATTTCTCCCACGCATTTTTAGTAAAACTTAAAACTAAACCTTTTTTCTCTACCTGCTCTGGACGACTACTACGTTCACCGCGTACTTCATTATCTGAATATTTTTTATCCATAAAATCACTTCCTTAATTTAACTATACGGGAAAAGAACACACTACAAAACTTATTTGCTCTAGCTATAACAATCATAAGAAAACCTTAAAAACTAACTCTATAAACGGCAATACTACACTTTTTTTCTAAATACGTTAAAATATATTAAGACAACTAAATAAAAGAAAGAGTGACATACAATATGGATAACTTTTCAAATCCTGGACGTCGTGAAATTCATGACGTTGCAGAAGTTAACGGTTTTCTTTCAAAAATGTATGGCTACATGGGACTATCTGTTTTAGTTTCAGCTATTGCCGCATTTTTGACCATGACTGTCTTTAGATCAGCAGTGATGCAAATGCCACCTGCAATGATGTGGATTATTCTTTTTGTTCCAATTGGTTTATCATTGGGCATCAATTTTAAAGCTACTAGAAATCCTGTTGCTGGCTTTGTAATGTTAATGATCTTAGCCGTAATCTATGGCTTTGAATTTGCACTTCTAGCTGGCTTCTACACCCAAGCTCAAATCGGTACAGCATTTGTATCATCTGCGGCTGTATTCGGTGCAATGGCTATCTTTGGTACATTCACTAAGAAGAACTTAAACAACATGGGTTCTTACTTAGGAGCTGCCTTAATCGGTTTAATAGTTGCGATGGTCGTTAACATTTTCTTGCGCAATTCCGTTGCAAGTTTCGTCTTTTCAATCATTGGTGTAGTGATCTTCACTGGATTAACTGCTTATGATGCACAAAAGATGAAGGCAATTTACAACAACTATGGCAGTCAAGTTTCAACCAATGGTTTAGCTGTACTTGGTGCATTGCAACTTTACTTAGATTTCGTGAACATCTTCTTGTTCTTGCTTCAAATTTTTGGCATGGGCGGAGATCGCGACTAATATCAATAAAAAGAGATGCAGAAAATCTGCATCTCTTTTTTTATCTAAACCCTCTACTATTAATGGGCATTAAGAATGAAATAAACGGAATAAGAATATATAGAAACATAGCCACTCTAGGTAAAATCAATGATAATAGAATCAAAAATATTGTCAAAACAAGAACCAGAATAATTCTATGTACCGAAGTTTTTACCATCATAATGTTCATTACCTGCGGGCTTCGCATCAATGGCTTGGCACCGAAATATTGCACAAACACTTTTAAAATTTGAGCAATGAAATACACAATTCCAAAATTTGTCACCGCAAAGGCGGAATCTCGCATCATGATCCACTTAGTCATCACAGGTAAAAGCGATAAGTAGCCAACAAACAAAAATCACAAATAGCGGTAATTTTATCAGGTTTAAAGATGAAATAAGAAAAAGCTAAATGCAAATCATACCAAAAATCCGCAATAATAAAGGAAGCTATAATGAAAATCACGATATTTCCTAAAAATTCTAAATATTGGCTTGTTTTAAAAGCGAGCTGTATTTGCAAAACAATAATCGTAATAATGATTGCAATTACTGCATCATTAAAAGTTTCAAGATGTTCTCGCAATCTTTCAGGCTCTTTTTGCTGCGCCTGACGCACTTTCTCCCTTGCTTCTTTTAATTCTTCCTTCTGAACTGATGATAGCCTTCGATAATGTCGACTATCGAACACTTTATGCAGTTTAAACATTTTTCACCTAAAAATGGAGCCTAGCACAATTAGCTAAGCTCCATTTATTTTTATAATTTTAACTTTTATTTACCAACGTAAAATTCAATGCGTTGTTGTAAATTATCAAATTCTACTGGGCAATAACCACCAATTTCACCATCAAGGTTAACTGGCAAATCTTGTCCTGCACTCTTACCGATCAGCTCGGCCTTTAAGCTACGCGTCTTGGTATAAATAATATTAGGATCATCAACGTGCTTACCATTCAAGGCTAAAGCCATCAGCTTCATCATGCTGACAGGGTCAGAGGGCTTAACCACAATTAACTGGAATAAGCCATCACTAAGTTGTGCATCTGGCATAACTTGTTCAAAGCCACCAATTGAATTGGTCATTCCAAGTAAGAACATGGAGAGCTTGCCTTCATATACGCCATCATCGTAAGTCAAGCGCATTTCGTTCTCTGTCAAGCGAGGCAACATTTCTGCACCCTTGATTAAGTATGCAGCATACCCTAAAGCTGATTTAACTTCAGATGGCACACCATACGTTAATTCTGTTAAAGAACCGCTGGCAGCAATATTTACAAAATATTGAGTTTGATTGCCAAAAACTGCTTTACCGATATCCATTTTCCGTGTTTTATTTTTCAGAATAACTTTCGCTGCATCTGGAATATTATCACGTGGAATGGCTAATGCACGTGCATAATCATTAGTAGTACCAGCAGGAATAATTGCCATCTTAGGTCTATGCTCTAAAAATGCAATTCCGTTAACTACCTCATTGATCGTACCGTCTCCACCAGCAGCTACAATCAGGTCAAAGCCTTCCTTTGCAGCACGAGTAGCTTCATTACGAGCACTATTTTCTTCAGGTGTAGTTCTAAACGCACTAGCCTCGTAGCCAGCTTGCTCTAATACATCTAAAATATCGGCCACATTTTTGGGCATTTGCTCGTGACCGGATACAGGATTATAAATTAATCTTGCTTTACTAGTCATAATTACTACCTTAACGTTCTAAAAATTAACGATTTTGCAATTCTTGGTTAAGCAACTTGTTAACCATCTTAGGGTTAGCCTTACCACGAGTTTGCTTCATGATTTGACCAACTAAGAAACCAATTGCACGATCTTTACCATTCTTAAAGTCTTCAACTGATTGAGGGTTATCATCAACAACCTTCTTAACCATTGGAGCCAAAACTGAAGTATCTGACAATTGAACCATGCCGTTGTCTTCAACATACTTCTTAGGATCAGTACCATTGGCAATAGTTTCAGCAAAGACCTTCTTAGCGATCTTAGATGAAATAGTACCATCTTTGATCAACTTGATCATTTCTGCTAAGTGTTCTGGAGTAAGCTTAATGTCATTCAAGCTTACACGGTGATCGTTCAAGTAACCATTTACTTGAGTGTTCATCCAGTTAGCAGCAAGTGTTGGATCGGCACCAGCAGCTACAGCAGCATCGAAGAAGTCTGAGCTTTCCTTAGTTTGAAGCAAAACATTTGCATCGTATGGCTTCAAACCAAACTTGTTAACATAGTCATCGTAACGATCAAATGGGCTCTTTGGAAGTTCCTTAGCAATTTGATCGATCCATTCTTGGCTAATGTGATCAGGAGCAATATCTGGTTCTGGGAAGTAACGGTAATCTGATGCGCCTTCCTTAACACGTTCCAAAACAGTCTTACCAGTTGCTTCATCGAAACGACGGGTTGAAAGTTGGATGTGACCACCAGCAAGAAGAACTTGTTCTTGACGCTTTTCTTCGTATGCAAGTGAACGACGAACGTGATCAAATGAGTTCAAGTTCTTCATTTCGACCTTGGTACCAAGTTCCTTTTGTCCAGCTGGACGAATAGAAATGTTGGTATCAACACGCATTGAACCTTCTTCCATCTTAACGTCAGAAGCACCAGTAAATTGAACAATCTTACGTAACTTTTCAAGGTAAGCGTAAGCTTCTTCTGGGTCTTCCATATCAGGTTCAGAAACAACTTCAAGAAGTGGAACACCTTGACGGTTTAAGTCAACGTATGAGAAGCCGTTAGTTCCGTGAGTGTTCTTACCGGCATCTTCTTCGATGTGCATTTCATGAATACCGATTCTCTTCTTCTTACCACGAACTTCTACTTCAATGTAACCATCACGAGCAAGTGGTTGGAAGAATTGAGTAATCTGATAAGCCTTTGGGTTATCAGGATAGAAGTAGTTCTTACGGTCAAAGTGAGTAGTTGGCAAAATGTGAGCATGAGTTGCAATGGCAACCATAATACCTAAACGGTATACGTTCTTGTTAACCATTGGCAAGGTACCAGGCATAGCCCAGTCAATAACATTCGTCTCCGTGTTTTGTTCAGCACCGTAAGTTACTGGTGAAGGAGAGAAAATCTTACTCTTTGTCTTTAATTCGAAGTGGACTTCAAGTCCGATAGTCGATTTAAAATTCATTCAATTAATCCTCCATTCCAGTTGGTGTTTTTTCATAAAACTTATTTGTGCGTTCAATAAAGTCAGCAGTCTTGAAGACATTACCTTCATCAAAACGCTTAGCCATAACTTGTAAGCCGACAGGCATACCATCAACTAAACCAGCTGGAACACTAGCTGCAGGAATACCTGCTAAGTTTGCAGAAATAGTCAAAATATCGTTGTTGTACATCTTGATTGGGTCAGAAACTTCTTCACCAATACCAAATGCAGGTTCAGTAGTAGTTGGTCCAACGATTACGTCGTTTTCAGCAAAGATCTTGTCAAAGTCGTCGCAAATCAAAGTTCTAACCTTAGCAGCTTGTCTGAAGAATCTGTCGTATGAACCAGCTGAAAGTGCGAATGAACCAAGCATGATACGACGCTTAACTTCTGCACCAAAACCTTCAGAACGTGACTTAACGTAAACGTCAAGCAAGTTCTTAGTGTCTTCTGCACGATAACCGTAACGAATACCATCGTATCTTTGCAAGTTTGATGAAGCTTCACTTGAAGCAATGATGTAGTAGTCAGGAACAACGTACTTAGTATGTGGTAATGATACTTCATTGATAATTGCGCCAGCATCCTTTAAAGCATCGATCTGCTTTTGGATAACTTCACGCATCTTACCGTCAACTGCTTCCATGTATTCCTTAGGAACAGCTACGCGAAGGCCCTTAACGTCTTGACCAATAAACTTAGTAAAGTCAGGAACTTCACGAGTTGAAACAGTTGAATCGTGTTCATCTGCACCTGCAATAACGTTCAATACTTCTGCTGAGTCCTTAACGCGCTTAGTCATTACACCGATTTGGTCAAGTGAAGAACCAAATGCGATAAGACCCCAACGAGATACACGTCCGTAAGTTGGCTTAATACCAAAAATACCGTTGAATGCAGCTGGTTGACGAATTGAACCACCAGTATCTGAACCAAGGGCTGCAACAACTTGACCACCAGCAACTGCTGCTGCAGAACCACCGGATGAACCACCAGGAACCTTATCTAAGTTCCATGGGTTATGGGTTGCACCATAGTATGAGTGTTCAGTTGAAGAACCCATAGCAAATTCATCCATGTTGGTCTTACCTACAAAGGTTACGCCAGCCTTCTTAAGCTTAGAAACAACTGTTGCATCATACATTGGCATGTAATTGTACAACATATGACTTGCTGCAGTAGTCTTAATACCATTAGTAATAATGTTGTCCTTAATGGCAATTGGAATACCTGCTAATTTACTCTTTGAAAAATCAAGGTTTTCTGCAGGCTTTGCATCATCTACTACAGTAATCCAAGCATTTAACTTCTTATCTGTGTCTTTAATGTTTGCCACAGTATCTTGAGCCAACTTATCTGCTGACAAGTCACCGCTGGCAAGCTTTTTATTTAATGAATCAATATTTTCGTTTAAGTAATTCATTACTCGTCCTCATCCTTATTAATAATTACAGGAACCTTAATGTAGCCGTTAGCCTTTTCAGGAACATTAGCCATTAATGTTTCTCTGTTTTGTCCTTGCCAGTGTTCAGGTTTATCTTCTCTAAATACAGTATCACGATCAACAACTTGCACAGTTTCTTCAACGCCTTCAGTATCAACTTCACTAAGTTGATCTGCCATGTTGATAATTGATCCCATTTGATCTGTAAATTTATCTAATTCCTCTTCATTAAACGCAAGTCGCGAAAGAGTCGCAACGTGTTTAATGGTATCTTTTGTGATTTCCACGCAAATACCTCCTATTCGCCGCCATATACATGGACTTGATAATCACTGTCGCCGGTTTCCTTAGCAATTAATGCTTGCACATCATCAACCGATCCAATTTTAATTTCAATTGGAACATTATTAGACAGATATTTCTTTGCCGATGACAAAACTAAACGAGTAAAACTCTGAATTTGCTCATAACCATAAAATTGTGTGGTAATTGAAATATTTTCTTGAGCAAGCTTGCCATTATCATAACGCAAAGTTGCTGTTACTCCACTAATATTAGGGAAGTAATTTTGAATAGCTGCCTTAAAATCATTAAAGTGAGATGCATCATCACTATTAATTGCTTTTTCATTACCAGTTGTCGGTAAAACTTGCATTTTTTCCGACACGGATTTCCATTTAGTTATTTTACTACTATTAGCGGTCGCTGTCCCGTAAGCAAAGTAAGTTCCGCCAACTAATGAATCTTTTTCTGTCTTTGAGAACAATCCAATGGTAATTGGAATATTCTTCAAAGCCTTCTTCTTACGCAAACGAGCTACAATTTCATTAGCAATTTTTTCACCTTGAGCCTTTTGTTCAGCTCTTGAAATTTCAGTCTTAAATTCTGCACCATCACGCTTTTTTTGGTAATAGTCGACAGAATTCATTGCTAAACCTAAGCTCATTCCACCAAGTTGATACTTTGAACCTGAACCAGTTAAATAGTCTTGCTCTACAATTTCTTCCAAATAAATTGGATTACGAGTATCAGGACCATTTTTACCATTATCAGCTGGATTCAAGCCCTTTGGATTGCTCTTAGACTTTCTAATCAGCCAATCTGTTACTGTTGAAGTATCTAAGTATTGTCCTTCTTGGAACACATATTGGTTAGGTGAAAATTGATTTTTAGAAATCTGGATTAGGCCACGCTCTAATTCACGCGTATCAACTGAATTATCATTATCAGTTGCGGTTAAACCAGCAATTGGACTAATTACATAGCGACCATTTTTCATTAAAACGGTGTAGCCATTTTTACCTGTATTGGTTGTTTGATAACTTTTCTTTTTAGCTGTTGAAGTAGTAGTGGCATTATTTGCTAAACTTGAATCTTTTAATTTACCACAACCACTCAGAGTGAGCATTGCCCCAGCTAAAGCTATAATCTGCAAATATTTTTTCACAATAATTGTCCTTTATTCAATTTGTGCGATTGCCTCTTCTTCAGTCAGAAGTGGTACTCCCAGTTGCTCAGCTTTATTATACTTAGATCCAGCATCTTTTCCATAAATTACGTAATCAGTTTTACGCGATACAGATCCTGTGACCTTAGCACCTAAAGCCTGCAATTTCTTGGTAAATTCACTTCTTGTATAATGCTCTAATTTACCTGTTAAAACAACGGTTTTATCTTTAAATGGATTATCTGGTGCTGCTTCTGGTTCATCTGCACCTAAGTAGTCCATATTAAGTCCGCTTTCTCTTAATTCTTCAATTAATTTTTGTGCTTCAGGTTGAGCAAAATATGTTGTCATTGATTCTGCAATCGTCATGCCTATTGTATCGATTGAAGCAATATCTTGCACCCCTAGTGACATAATCTTTGCTAGATTTTTAAACTTTTGCGCAATTAAGCGAGCTGCCTTAGCTCCAACATGGTCAATTCCTAAACCAGTAATCAATAATTCAACAGAATTATTTTTGGAATTATTAATTGCCGTTAACAAATTATTGATGGATTTTTCTTTAAAGTGATCAAGTTGGGCAAGATCTTCATTTGTTAAATGATAAAGATCAGCTACATTATGCACTAAGTCCTTAGCAATCAATTGCTTAACAATTTTAGGACCTAAACCTGCAATATTCATGGCAGGACGAGAAGCAAAGTGAGTAATGCCTTCTTCCACTTGAGCTGGACAAGATGGATTAATGCAACGCAAGGCTACTTCATCTTCTAAGTGGACTAATTTTTGCCCGCAGGACGGACAAGTAGTAGGAATTTCATAAGGCACAGAATCTGCTGGTCTCTTTGATAAAACCACTTCAGAAATCTCAGGGATAATATCGCCGGCTTTATGAAGCTTAACGGTATCACCAATCCGAACGCCTTTTTCATTCAAATAATCTGGATTGTGCAGTGAAGCTCTTGCAACGGTTGTACCTGCCAGTTGGACAGGATTCATGACTGCCGTTGGCGTTACAACACCGGTTCGGCCAACTGTCCAAACGATATCACGCACGATCGTTTCTTGCTCTTCTGGTGGGAACTTATAAGCAATCTCCCAGCGTGGCACCTTCACGGTATTTCCTAATTGCTGTTCAAGACTTAAATCATCAACTTTTAGAACAATTCCATCAATACCATATGTTAGACTATTACGCTTAGCCGTGTATTCGTCGATAAAATTAAACACTTCATCAAGGTTAGCTAATTTGCGACCTGTTTCATTAGTATGAAAACCTAATTCATGCATGCGTTCAATCGCTTGGTGCTGACTGGTAATCTCGCGCGGTGGATTAACCCATGTATAAATAAAAGTACTTAGTTGACGTTTCTTAGTAACCTTAGGATCAAGCTGACGAAGTGAGCCAGCAGCCGCATTACGTGGATTTGCAAAAACGCTCAAGCCTTCTTCTTCACGCTCTTGGTTTAACTTGGCAAAAGCTTCTTTTCCCATATAACATTCGCCGCGAACCTCAGTAGTTAAAGGTTCTGGTAAAACTTGAGGAATATCCGCAATATAACGTGCATTAGCCGTTACATCTTCACCAACATAACCATTGCCTCGAGTCGATGCACGAACCAATTTACCATCTTGATATTCAAGTGATAAAGATAAGCCATCGATCTTTAATTCGACATTATATTCCACGGGGTGACCAACCAGCTTTTGCATTCGTTGGTCAAATTCCTTAAGTTCTTCCTTAGAAAAAACATCCCCCATTGAAAGCATAGGAATTGGATGGTTAACCTTTGTAAAATCACTATCGATTTCTCCACCTACACGCTGAGTGATTGAATCAGGCGTAACAATTTCAGGGAAAGCTTTTTCTAATTCAAGCAAACGGTTGTAATTTTGATCATAAACATTGTCTTCAACTTCAGGCGCATCTTTAGAGTAATACGCATCGGCCCATTCATCTAGCTGGGTTCTAAGAGAAGCTGCTTCTTTTTTAGCTTCATCAAGAGTAATCTTAGCCATTTTTACCTCCTGATTAAAAATCCTTTTATTTTTATCTTTATTATACCTTCTTAATAGGCGCAAAAGCTGCTAGAAGACGCTTAATTCCTTTATCTGGGAAGGCAATATCTAATTCCATATCTTCCCCTGTGCCATTGACTTTGGTTACAACACCGCGGCCCCAAGCTTTATGTTCAACTTGATCGCCAACACTCCAGCCTTTCTTTTCGGCACCTACAGCACCAGAAGCCTTTTTAGCAGTATAAACTTGGGCACGAGCTCGTTCAGCTTTACGCGCAAATGGTGCAGGTTGTGATTGAAAATTAGATTTAATAAAGCTACTTTGAAGTTGATTGCTTTCTTCTTTTTGCAAATCTTTAGGATCAATTTCATCCAAAAATCTTGAAGGTGGATTATTTTGCATACGACCGTACATCATCCGTGAATATGCATTAGTCAAATAAAGTTCCTTCTTAGCTCTAGTAATTCCTACATAAGCTAAACGGCGCTCTTCTTCAAGTTCATTATCATCCATCATTGCTCGCTGCAATGGGAACAACCCATCTTCCATGCCGACCAAGAAAACAACTGGGAATTCTAGACCTTTAGCAGCATGCAAAGTCATTAAAGCAACTTGATTATCATCTTCATCTAAATCATCCTGATCGCTCAATAATGAAACTTCTGCCAAGAAGTCACTCAACGGATTTGATTCATCTTCATCGGGCTCATAATGATCATCAAAACGCTTAGTAACTGATAAGAATTCATCCAAGTTCTCTAATCTAGTTTCAGCTTCAATAGTATTTTCTGCTCTTAAAGCATCAGTATATTCAAAGTCAGACAAGATCTTTTCAGTTAAACCAGTTACGCCATGCGTTTGTGCATAAGCTATTGCATCCCTCAATTTTGTGCCAAAATCGCTTAACTTTTTAGCAGCTCTGGTATTAATTGGACTTTCTGCCACATGATCCATGGCATCCAAGGCATTATAGTGATTTTCATCCGCAAATGCCAACAACTTATCCACAGTCGCTGCACCAATACCACGCTTAGGCACATTGATAATACGATTCATGCTCATTGTATCCGCAGGATTTGCGACCAACTTCAAGTAAGCCATAATGTCCTTAATTTCTTTACGGTCGTAGAATTTGTGACCTCCCACGATTTGATAAGGAATATTTGATTTAACAAAAGCTTCTTCGACTGTACGTGATTGGGCGTTAGTTCGATAAAGAATGGCAAAATCTTTGTAAGTGCGTTTTTTAGCTTCTACTTCTTCCTTAATTTTCGAAATAATGTAGTGGGATTCATCATCACCACTTTGAGCTTGATAATAAGTAACCTTGGCACCCTCGCCTTGATCAGTCCATAAATTCTTTGCCTTACGGTTCTGATTATTTTTAATCACTGAGTTTGCGGCTGATAAGATATGACCAGTTGAACGGTAATTCTGTTCTAGCTTAACAGTTCTAACTCCATCAGTTTTGTAATCTTGCTCAAAATTCATGATGTTTTCCATGTTAGCACCACGCCAGCCATAGATTGACTGATCAGCATCCCCAACTACACAAATATTTTTATATTGTGCAGCTAATGCATGACAGAGTTCATACTGAGCTTGGTTAGTATCCTGATATTCATCTACCAAAATGTAACGGAACTTATTTTGATAATAATGAAGAGTATCTGGATCTTTTTTAAATAAAACCAAAGTCTGCATAATCAAATCGTCAAAGTCCATAATTTGATCACGGCGCAGTCTTCTTTGATATTCTTCATATACCTTAGCTGCCATTTTATCAAAAGGTGAACTAGCACTTGCAGCAAAAGCCTTAGGATCAAGCAAGTCGTTCTTTCCATTAGAAATAGCAGACAAAATTCCACGTGGATCGTACATCTTAGGATTAATGTTCAAATCCTTTTCAATATGTTTTACCAAAGTCAATTGTTCTGCAGAATCCGCAATAGAAAAGTTATGACTATAGCCAATCTTATCAGCGTCTCTACGCAAAATTCGAACACAAAGGGCGTGGAAAGTCGACATCCAAATATTTTGAGCGGCTGGCCCTAGCAATTTTTGTTCACGCTCACGCATTTCATTAGCCGCCTTATTGGTGAAGGTAATGGCTAAAATATTCCATGGTGCAACTTGATTTTCTTCAACTAAGTAGGCTATTCGTCTAGTTAAAACAGAAGTTTTACCAGAACCTGCCCCAGCAACGACCAACAGTGGTCCTTCTGTAGTTTCAACCGCTTTTTTCTGTTGCGGATTCAAACCGGCTAAGATAGATTTTTCGCTCATTATTGTCCCCTTCACAAAAATAAATTTACTAATGCAACTCGAATATTATACCAAAAAAAGCAGCATTCATTTTGCTGCTTTACTTTTACTTATCATATTTTTCCAAATCAAATTGTTCAATCAAATTAATCAATTTATCCGCATAATCAGGATCGGTAGCGTAGCCATCAGTAACCAAAGCCTTCGCCTGAGTCTTATAGTCTTTAGAAGCTAAGACATGCTTATATTGTTGATGATTCCAAGTCGTTCCATTTTGGAATAGACGCGCATGGGCTCTAATCGATGCCTCATATGAATCATAAATTTGAAAGCGTGCCTTAACAGTGATCCACTTGCCCTTAACATATTCCTTAGTTGTCATCACCGCAGAAGTATTAGGATTAGTTCCCTTCACTCCAAATAAATTATTATATTTTTGTGATAAATCGCTTTGCCCGTAATTACTTTCAAGACAAGCTTGGGCAACAGTAATACTTGGTAATAAATCGTATGATTTATCTACTTCACGGGCAATCGGCCCAATCTTTTTAATAAATGCTTTCTTTTGCCGTAATAATTTTGCGGCTTCTTGTTCACGCTGCAGTTGTGCTTGTCTAATTTGTTCAGATTGAATTGCATATCTTCTGTAGTAATGAAAACCTACATATGCCACTAACAAAATAAACAAAATGATAAACACACGTACAACGGTCTTTACGCTTTTAGGTATCCTTGACTTACGCTTTTTTGCCATAATACTTATTTCCTTTAATTCATTAAGTAAAGTATAACCTATTTTTGTGTAAAAAAAAGAAGTCGCTCACTGCGACTTCTTAATTGGTGCGGGCGAGAAGACTCGAACTTCCACGATCTAAAGCGATCACAAGATCCTTAGTCTTGCGCGTCTGCCATTCCGCCACGCCCGCGGCACATCAACTATAATAGACTAAATCTAAGAGATGTGCAAGGGAAAATTGAAAATAATTTAAATTTATTTATTAGAAACTTTAAAATTTTGCTCTAAACGCAGCTGCCTCTTGCATTTACCGCATCTATACCTTCTAGTATTAATTCGGCGCATACGCGGATAATGCAAGCCGCAATTTTCACAGACATAAATATAATTAAATTTTTTACGCCGACGCAAGCCTATATCGGGTGCATAGCGACTGCCACCTACTTTTTGGAGCAAAATTTTAAAATCACGATCGCGATGATGATAACCACGATGCAATAAATGCAAGTGATAGTGACACAATTCATGCTTAATAATGCCTACCAAATATTCATGATATTGTGGCGCTAAAAAATGCGCATTAATTTCAATATGATGATCATCAAGGTGGTAACGTCCACCTGTTGTCGTCATTCGGCGATTGATTTTTATCTGATGCAAAAATGGTCTATTAAAACATTGCAGAGAAATTTGCTCTATTAAATTTTGTAATTCTACCGAATCCATTTAGCATATCGCCCAGCCTGTTTTGGAGTATTGATATGACGTTTTAAATCCGTTACGATCTTATGCTTAAAAGAATGCTTGCCGTTCATCCAAGTCCCTGTAAAAAGATGGATAGACTTGGAATCTTTGGAAGGATTGCACAATACGCCGTCTGGATAAACATGAATGCCCTCTTTAAGCATTTGTTCTTTATTACCAATTTTTAGACCATATTTATCTATCAAGATGTCAGTAACCGAAATGCTGTTGACTCCTGCCATTTGATTATGAGAATCGAATTCAAAACTGCGATCTTGATAATAATCTAAAATATCTTGCATGAAGGGATGCTTTTTCTCCGCACCAAAAATTGCGGCTGAGAGATAATCTTTGTTCTCAAAGCCAATAAAAGCCTGATCTTTTAACAAAGTAGTTAGATCATCAATTACGCGCACATCGGTATCCAAATAAATACCACCCTGCTCATAAATTGCCCGTGCACGAATATAGTCAGAAACAAAGGCCCATTTTTTAGCCTGATAGGCCTGCTCAATATATTTATTTTCATGCATGTCAAAATTATCTTCATTCCATTCAATGAATTGATAAGCAGGCAAATTTTTCTTCCAGGTCGCAATACATTCTTTAATTATTTTTGACTTAGGATTATGACCTACCCAAACATAATGAATTATTTTTGGTATCATTTTTAACCTCGTTTAAAGAAATTCTTGAGCAGTTTAACAATATCTTCGTTAAAGTCCAACTTAAACAGGAACATCAAGCCCAAATAAATTACGAGCATGATAATTGATTTAACTGCCATATTGAAAAATGCAGATGAAATAAAGTTAGGCATCAGCATCCCTGCAGCTAAGGTAATCAAAGCAATTGCAATATATTTAGGCACATCATGAAAGACATATGTAAATTGATAGCCATCGCGTACTACCCACAGTCTAAGTATCAACACAACAAATTCAGTAATTAAAATGGCGATCATTGCTCCCATCGCACCATATGGACGGTCTAGCACGTAACTTAAAACAATTTCTAAAATCGCTCCAATTACGACCGGAAAAGCATAATCACGGTCCCGACTATTAGCCAGAGCAAACTGATTAGCAAAAACCCCACCGGTTGGAATCATGATAATGGTTAAGGTAAACCAAAACATCAACGGTGTCATTGGAATATATTGATTTCCGAAAAAGAATGGCACGAATTGTTTAGTATTAGCCATAATGATTACTGCAAATAATGTCCCCAACATTACCGTGGCTTCTAGGGACTTCTTCATCACTACCTTTTGTGCTTCTTTTCCTTCACTGGCCATCTTCGGCATGATAACAAGCGAAATACTAGTGATTACGCCTAAGATCATGTTTGAGATTCTTTGCGAATTATCATAAAAAGAAACCTGGGTTGAACTTGAAAAAAGCCCCAAAATTGGTTTATCTAACGATGTATAAATTTGGGTCGCAATCTGCGGAATCATTAGCGTACCAATCGCAATTGCCGTCTTTTTGAACTTATAAAAATGAGCGACTGGCTTGCCTACATAACGGTGAATGTCAAACCAAAAGACAAAGGACCCAAGCATAGTCGAAACCGACATGATTAACAAATACTTCCACAAGTCTGCTGGTGATTTTACCCATAATAAGATCAATACAACGCTGACTAGTTTTACACAAGTATTTTTCAAAACAACTCGGCCGAAGTCGGCTAACCCTTGGAAGAACCATGAGATATCCACTTGTGCAGAAATCAAATATGGCACCATTAATAATAGATAAAACCAATATTGAATATGGAATACTGTAGTAATAAAAACAGTAAAAGCAATAGTAATAATCCCAGCAATCCCCTGGAAATACCATAATCCCCAAAATGCTTTAGTTAAATCTTCAGGTGTACCATACGTCCGTGTTTTTGAAATCGTCCGCATCCCCACATAAGAAACTGACAAAATACAAAAGATCATCAAAAATTGGACTGTGTTATTAACACTACTGTAGATTCCATAAGTTTTTGGCCCTAATACCCTTGAAAGATAGGGTACTGTAATCAGCGGTACTAAAACGATAAAGATCTGATAAACCGCATTATATAAGATATTTAAAAATGTTTTACGCAATACCTTAACCTCGATATTCTTGATCATATATTCAAAGACATTTTGACAGTATGAATCACCCTTAGCCTCACTGGTTAAATGCAGCCAGTAAAGACGCCGATTGACAAT
Source organism: Lactobacillus sp. UMNPBX4 (assembly GCF_002554115.1). Classification (NCBI taxonomy): domain Bacteria; kingdom Bacillati; phylum Bacillota; class Bacilli; order Lactobacillales; family Lactobacillaceae; genus Lactobacillus; species Lactobacillus sp. UMNPBX4. The sequence goes on along the minus strand of NZ_PCZF01000003.1, from coordinate 46,251 downwards.
TTGTTGATTATCAAGATGATCCAAATTATTGATTAATTCCGCTTCTGAATTAACGCAAATACCCGGTGTAATTTCATCATACGGACTAAGCAGAAGTCCACGCGTCTTTTTATATTGCTGTAAGAAGTTAGTGACAAAGACAATCGGTTTATTAAGATGCAGATAATCGAAATAAATCGATGAAAAATCGGTCATCAAGAAATCGGTATCGCCCAAGAGTTCATACAAATCATAATTGTGGTCAAATAAGTAATCATTGTTTAAAAAGGCAATGTTGGAATAATTACTCTTGAAGTTAGCGAATAAGCGCATTTCGTAGGGATGCAATTTCACAATTAAGTATTGATGTCGCTTAGCTAATTCGGCGTTTAATTTTTCCCCATCGAAGTCTTCAAATGCAAAAAAGTTACCTTCTTTGATTTTATCCATAATCGTCTTATCTTCTAACTCATACCTAAACGTAGGCATGTAAATCCCGATCTGTGCTTCTGAATCAGTAGTGTTAAACAAATCTTTTAATAATTGCTTTTTGCTAATAACAGGCTTATCTAGTAGATCTAGACGAGGAAAGCCTAACTTATGGTACTTTTCAGTTTCGATCGCCATACAGGCGCTCATGAGCGTCTCATACAAATCTGAACTTGAAGCGACGATATCTGCATTCTTATGCCACAATTTTTCATTACGCTTATTATCACGATAGCGCGTATTGTTTGCCATGATCCCCATCCGCTTAAGTGGAACACCGTGCCAAAGCTGAACGTTAATTTGATGCTTGCGTACTTTAAATGGTTGGTGCGTTGTAATGACGTAACGCGCCGCACCGATCTTTTGCCAGGCTTCCCATTTCAAGTGAGATGATGGCCATGGTTCAATCAAGCTGACGTTATATTCGGGATGATTAAGCAATAGCCATTTATAAAAGGCATAGCCATTTGAACCTGACCGACCTGAGCCATTTAAGATAACGATATTATTATTTTCCATCGTCGTAAAATGCGCTCTAAATTTCATCAATGATAAATATAGGCGGAATAAAAAACTTTTCATCTGATAACTTCCTCAAAATAATCTGATTTAAGCATACAAAAAAAGCCTGAGTTTACTCAAGCTTTTTTCGTTTATTTTGGCAAACTTTATCTTTTTCCGGCTCTTCTTTCAAAGAATTTAACAATTTCGACAATCACAATCATGCACAGCCCGGCAATTAAAACAACTGCCCATTGTGCACCATTAAGTTCAGTGACATCAAAGAATCTAGTCATAAATGGCAATTCAACAGCTGACATCACTAAAGCAGAGATAATGATCGCACCATTGAACCATTTGTTAGAAAAAGTATGTCTTCTAAAAATAGATTGGTGTAAGTACTTTGAATTAATTGCATGGAACAATTGGATCAAGCCTAAGGTCAAGAAAGCCATAGTTAAAGCATCCCCGTGCTGCAAAGCAGGATTATCAATATGTGGACCAACATGCAGACCAAATTGGTAAGCACCTAATACTAGGATTCCTTCCAAAATACCTTGATAAATAATTGAGCTAGCTACACCGCCGCTAAAGAAGTTGGACTTTTTACCACGAGGCTTACGCTTCATGATACCATCTTCAACCGGCTCCACACCTAAGGCGATGGCTGGCAAGGTATCAGTTACCAAGTTAATCCAAAGAAGCTGCACTGGAGCTAAGATATCCCAGCCCAGCATCGTCATCATAAAGACGGTTAACACTTCACCGACGTTACAACTCATTAAGTAAAGGATAGCCTTTTGAATATTGCTAAAGACTTTGCGTCCTTGCTTAACTGCTTCAACAATTGTCGCAAAGTTATCATCGGCTAAGACCATATCGGCAGCACCTTTAGACACTTCAGTACCGGTAATTCCCATACCGATCCCGATATCAGCTTGCTTTAAACTTGGAGCGTCGTTAACACCGTCACCAGTCATGGCAACGATCTTATCATTTGCCTGCCATGCCTTCACAATTCTTACTTTGTGCTCTGGCGACACACGAGCATAAACGTTATAGTCACCAACATGCTTAGTAAAGTAATCATCGCTTAATTGATCAAGCTGTGCACCAGTCAAAACACGTTCGTCATGTCCTGGCTCTAAGATCCCCAATCTTTCCGCAATCGCTTGAGCCGTTACTTGGTGGTCACCAGTAATCATAACGGTTCTAATACCAGCACTGTGAGCTTCGGCTACGGCAGCTTTTGCTTCAGGCCGTTCTGGATCAATCATGCCAACAAGTCCTGCAAAAATTAAATCCTGTTCCACGTTATCAGTACTTGGATCATCGTAAGTCTGATCAACTATCTTGTAAGCTAGACCCAAGACACGCAAGGCTTTTTTAGCCATATCTTTGTTAGTTTGTAAAATATCTTGTTTTTGCTCTGCAGTAATTGGTGAAATTTCACCATTAATTTTGACCAAAGTTACGCGCTTAAGTAATTCATCAGGAGCACCCTTAACGGCAACAAAGAACTTATCGCCATACTTATTAACGGTACTCATTAACTTACGTTCTGAATCAAATGGTACTTCTTGCACTCTCTTGTGTTCTTCAAGCAAGTCATGAACATTAATGTTTTGATCAAAAGCATATTGAATCAAAGCCGTTTCGGTAGGATCACCTAGCAAGTCCCCACCATTTTCAATCTTTGTGTCATTGGCCAAGACCATTGATAATAAGGCCGGATTGTCCTCCTCGATTTCATCATTATCATCATGCAAACTGCCGCGATAAAAAATCTTTTCGACGGTCATCCGGTTTTGGGTCAAAGTACCAGTCTTATCTGAACAAATAATGTCAGTAGCACCTAAAGTTTCAACAGCTGGCAATTTTCTGACGATAGCCTTGTGTTTGGCCATTGTTTGCGTACCTAAAGCCAAAATAATCGTAACAATTGCTGGAAGTCCTTCTGGAATAGCAGCTACGGCAAGTGAAACAGCAACTAAGAACATATCAATCAGCAAAGCATTCATTGGCTCCGTGCCTTGCTTGGTAAACATCCCGACAACAAACACAATCACACAAATAGCCAAAATCATGATCGTCAAGATCTTGCCTAAATGGTTCAAGTTTCCCTTCAAAGGAGTGTCGGTTTCATCGGCATTGTTAAGCATCGTGGCGATCTTACCAACTTCGGTATTCATCCCTGTTCCAACGACAATCCCTTCACCGCGACCATAAGTAACATTGGTACTAGAATAAGCCATGTTAATTCGATCAGCCAAGGCAATGTCATCACCTTGAAGAGTTTCATCGCTTTTATCAACAGGAACCGATTCACCGGTTAAAGCAGCTTCTTCAATTTTTAAGCTATGTGCTCTAATTAACCGCAGATCAGCTGGAACAACATCTCCAGCTTCAAGCAAGACAATATCGCCTGGTACAAGTTCTGTACTTGGAATTTGTACAATAGCATTATCTCGCCGCACATGCGCACTCGGCGTTGCCATCTGCTTTAATGCGTCGATCGCAGCTTCAGAACGTGCCTCTTGAATTACCCCTAAAACAGCGTTCAGAATAACCACGATCATGATAATTGCGGCGTCTGTCCATTCATGGGCAACTACCCCACTAAGAATTGCAGCAATGATCAAAACAATGATCATAAAATCTTTAAATTGATCAACAAAGCGCATGAACATGCTCTTCTTCTTTTTAGAAGCAAGAGAATTCGGACCATACTTTGTTAATCTCTTTTTGGCTTCTTCACTAGACAAGCCAGTGTCGATGGCGGTATTCAAATTATCAACGACATCGGGAATTGTCTCTGTGTAATATTTTCGAGCCATTTTATTTCATCCTTTCTCATAATAAAAAAGAGACTTACATGCTTGTAGCACATAAGTCTCACAAATTAAGGTAAATCCAGAAGTGATTACTTCGGCTGTTGGATTTACCGCAAGCAAATTGCCGTTACTCCCTTATGATCAAGTTCATTATAAGAAGGTTTTGAATCTTTAACAAGTTTTAGTGAATGATTATTTCTTGTAAAAATCATCAAAAACAGTAACTGGCAAATGACGCTTGTGTTCACTCTTCTTCCATAATTTTTCGATTTGATCAGCTGCTTTATCGCTAACTTCCTTGCCTTCAAGGTAGTCATCGATTTCCTTGTAAGTTACACCCAAAGCAACTTCATCTGGCAAATCTGGCTTTTCTTCTTCAAGGTCAGCTGTAGGAGCCTTTTCATAAAGATGAGCAGGGCAACCTAATTCCTTCAAAAGCATCTTGCCTTGGCGCTTGTCTAAGCGGAACAGTGGAGTTAAGTCAGCGGCACCATCACCAAATTTGGTGTAAAAACCACTAAAGTTTTCAGCAGCATGATCAGTACCAACTACGGCACCCTTGTTAGCACCGGCAATGGCATATTGCACAACCATTCTTTGACGAGCCTTGATATTACCCTTGTTAAAGTCAGTAATCTTTTGGCCACTAGCTTCAACTACTTTCACCATAGCATCTACTGGTTCCTTGATGTTAACAATTAAATCTTGATCAGGCTTTTGAAAAGCTACAGCATCTGCAGCATCACTAGCATCAGCTTGAACGCCGTATGGCAAACGTACAGCGATAAATTGGTAAGAATCATCGCCAGTTTCTTCACGCATTTCTTCAATTGCCATTTGGCAAAGCTTACCAGTTAAAGTAGAATCTTGACCACCAGAAATGCCCAACACATATGACTTCAAAAATGGATTAGCCTTTAAATAATCCTTTAAAAAATCAATTGAACGTCTGATTTCTTTTTTAGGATCAATTTCAGGTAAAACATGTTCATAGGCAATAATTTCTTTTTGTAACTCTCTCATCGACCAATGCTTCTTTCTCTAATCTTACGACGAATATCTTGAATAAGATCCATCTTACTCTCATACAAGTTTTGTGATAAATCAACTGGATATTCTTGTGGGTTCAAGCTACGCTTGTATTCATCCCATAAGCCATCCAAATTATCAGCAACAAACTTTTTAATTTCATCAAGGCTAGGTTGATTGTAAACGAGCTTACCTTCCTTAAAGATGTCGTGTAAAAGCGGAATAGCAGTGTAATCAGTAACCACCTTGTTGATGTAAGTATATTGAGGGTGGAACATGAACAATGCGTCAAACTTACGTGGGTCTTCGTCATAGCGAGATACCCAATCACCTTCATTTTTCTTAGCAGTGTTAGCACTGATACGCCATACTTGCTTCTTGCCTGGAGTAGATACCTTGATTGCGTTAGAAGAAATCTTCAAGGTGTCACGCATTGCGTGCATTTCGTCTTCCATGGCAACTAACTTGTAAACTGCACCAAGGGCTGGTTGGTCATAAGCGGTAATGAACTTAGTACCGATACCCCAAACATCGATCTTGGCACCTTGCATCTTCAAGTTAGTGATGGTGTTTTCGTCCAAATCGTTTGAGGCAAAAATCTTAGCATTAGGATAACCGGCATCGTCCAATTCCTTACGAACTTGCTTAGAAATGTAGGCCATGTCGCCGGAGTCGATACGAACACCTAAGAAGTTGATCTTGTCGCCCATTTCGTTAGCAACCTTGATTGCGTTAGGCACACCACTTCTAACAGTGTCGTAAGTATCTACCAAGAAGACACAATCCTTGTGGGTTTCAGCGTATGCCTTGAAGGCTTCGTATTCACTGCCGAATGCTTCAACTAAAGCGTGAGCATGAGTACCGGTGATTGGAATACCGAATAATTTACCGGCACGAACGTTACTGGTTGAGTCAAAACCACCGATGTAAGCGGCACGTGCACCCCAGATAGCTGCGTCAGTTTCTTGGGCACGACGTGAACCGAATTCCATCAAACTATCATCTTTAACTGCCAATCTAATTCTTGCAGCCTTGGTAGCAAGCAAAGTTTGGAAGTTGATGATGTTCAAAATAGCAGTTTCAACTAATTGACATTGAGCAAGAGGACCTTCAACTTGAAGGATTGGTTCGTTCGCAAATACCAATTCCCCTTCCTTCATTGAACGGATGGTGAGCTTGAGCTTTAAATTGCGCAAGTAATCAATAAAGTCATCATCATAGCCTTCCTGCTCTTTCAGATATTGCAGGTCGCTTTCTTTAAACTTTAAATTCTTTAAATAATCAATAATGTGTTCCAAACCAGCATAAACAGCATAACCGTTGCCGAATGGCTCAGTTCTATAAAAAGCTTCAAAAACAGCATTGCGATCGGCAATCCCTTTCTTGAAGTAGGTATACATCATATTAATTTCGTATAAATCAGTATGCAAAGCGAGTGAATCGTCTTTGTCTAATTCTGGGTAAAACATTGTTTCCCTTTCTGTAATTAAAATTTCATTTTTCATTATTATACAGCCAATACTATCACATTGCTATTTTTGAACTTGATTTTCTTAGACGTTTTTTGACAATGTGTCGTAAACTTTTTGAATTGTCTCTAATTGATTTCTTACAGAAAAGTGTTCTTCCGCATAACGTTTCTCATTATTGGCAATTTGACGCAATTCTTTGTTTGACTTATCTACCGCTTCGCCAATTGCCTTTGCAATCGAATCAATATCACCGGTTTTAGCAATAAAGCCGTACTCTGGCCCAGGAATCATCTTGTGAATATCCCCAACATCTGTGGACAAAATTGGGATTAAATTATCTGTGGCTTCTAAAAGCACAAGTGGAAAACTCTCTGAATATGAAGTAAGAACTGCCAAATCAATTCGCTTATATAAGCCGCTAAGTTGATGATGAGTCATAAAACCGTGAAAGGTTACTTGCGGTGCCATGTCTAATTGTCTGGTCAAAGCCTTTAAAGCCTCAAGCTGACTACCATCTCCTGCAATATGCAAACGAATATGTTGGTCGTCCAGTTTTTTAACAGCTTTTAAAAGCAATTCTTGGCCCTTAACCTTTTCAGTACGGGCAACATTAATAATATTGAAATAAGTATGCTCATATTTAGCGGGAATCTCACTATCGCTGTGGAAAAAGATACCATTATAAATTACATGTACCTTACTTTTATCCACTTGGACTTTATTAATGAGCAGCTGTGCAAAACGATTAGTGACTGCAAAAACACAATCAGCTTTTCTTAGCGCACGCAAATTAAGCTTGGTGAAAATTTTTCCTAAAATGCCACGCTCCTCAAAATCCAAGTATGGATCTGAATGCACAGTAATGCACCAAGTTGCTTTGATTTTTTTATAAATTAGAGAAAGAAAAAGGTTGGCTCTAGCCCCATGCGTATGCACAATGTCATAATGTCCATTGTTAATAAATTGGGTTAACTTACGTAAACTAGCCAAATCATAACGACTATTAGCACCAAGCACATGGGTAGTAATCCCCTTTGCACGAGCCGCCTGAGCTACAGGACCTTCAGCTAAAGTCAATAATTCAAAATCTTTACCTTCATTTTTGGCTTCAGTTAATAAATTAACAATATGTGATAAACCGCCACCATTTTCAAGACCAGCATTTACATGCAAAACCTTCATCAATTAATTATTTTCCTCTCTTCGATTGCTTAACGCGTACAACAAATTTAGGCAATACCATCATTCGCTTAAAACGAGATGGATTAGTAATCAAACGATAGAACCATTCTAGATGCGTCTTTTGAAAAATTTCCGGTGCTCTTTTGACCATGCCAGAGAAAACGTCAAAACTGCCACCTACGCCCATCATTAAGGCTGGAGTTTCATTTCTACGTAAAATAGCTAGCAGTTTTTCTTGCTTAGGAAAACCTAGCGCTGCGAAGACCATATCTGGTTGAGTTTTTTGAATTCTACGAGCCACTAAATCTAAGTCTCCCTTAAAGTAGCCATCTTCTGCGCCGACTAAGTTAATATTAGGGTATTCTTTAGCTACCTTAGCTTGCACAGCATGAATTACTGCCGGCTTAGCACCAATCAGGTAGACGCGACTGCCGCGGTCGTTAGCCACACTCATTAACCAAGTGAACAAGTCATAACCCGTCACTCTTTCAGGTAGTGGCTGCTTAATCATCTTAGCCGCCTTAACAATACCTATACCATCCGCAGTGATATAATCTGTATCATTTTTTAAAATTTTCATGAATTCTGGGTTTTCGTTAGCTGCCATTACGATTTCAGGATTAGCAGTTACTACAAAAGTAGATAAGTGATCATTCAGTCGACTAATAAATTCATTTTGAAATTGATTAAAAGTTTTATTATCAAAATTAACGCCTAAAATATTAACTTTATCCATTTCCACACACCTCACGCGTCTTTTCATCTAGTATCTATTTTACCATTGGAATAAGCAAGTACGCGTATGATATTCAAGTTTTATCTTTTCTTCAAACATGATAAGATTGTCTTGTTAAAAGGAGAAAAAATGAAAAAGGTAATTACTTATGGCACGTTTGACCTGCTTCACTATGGTCATGTTCGTCTGCTTAAAAGAGCTAAAGAATTAGGCGATTATTTAATTGTAGGACTTTCTACTGATGAATTTAATGAATTCAAAAAGCACAAGGAAGCTTACAATACTTATCCCGAACGCAAATATATTTTGGAAGCTATTCGCTACGTTGATGAGGTTATCCCTGAAAAAGATTGGGATCAAAAAATCGACGATATTAAAAAGTACAATGTCGATACTTTTGTAATGGGCAGCGATTGGGAAGGCAAGTTTGACTTCTTAAAGCCTTATTGTAAGGTTGTTTACTTGCCAAGAACACCAGGGATTTCAACCACTAAAATCAAAGAAGATCTAAAATAAAAAAAGCTCCAGTTCCACTCAAGTTTTTGAGTGAAATTGGAGTTTTTATTTTGTCCTTTTAATTCTACTTAGAAAAAGTAAATTCAAATCGTTCAGCCACGTAACGAGCACGCGTATATTCAAATGGTTGTCCAGATGCCAGTTCAGTTACCTGTCGTCTAGTGATTAAAGGTTCGCCCTTCTTGGCCTTCAATAAACGCGCATCTTGTTCATTAGCAATAGCCGCAGAAATGTGTTCCGTTACTTTGCCAATTTCAAAACCGCTACGCTTTTCCAAGGTTTCATACAAATGGCTAGAAATATCTTCTTTAGAAAAGTCTTTAACCAAATAATATGGCACCGTAACTACTTCATAACAAATTGGAATATCATCTGCATAACGAATTCTTTCCATGCGCAATACATTTTCATCCTGGTTAAGAGCTAAGCGTTCTTTTTCAGATAAAGATGGATTCCCTACTTGATAGGAAATTAATTTACTTGAAGGTACTTGGCCATTAGCTTTGGTAATTTCAGTAAACGACATGATACCAGACATTTTTTCTTGCACTTTTTGACTGGCAACATAAGTCCCGCTACCTAGTCGGCGTTCAAGAATTCCTTCTTCTTCCAATGTTTTAATTGCTTGGCGCAAAGTCATCCGTGAAACGCCAAAGCGCACTGATAGCTGGCGTTCTGCTGGAATTCGGTCCCCTACTTTATAAACGTGGTTTTCAATATCGCGTTTAATCTGGTTGTGGATCTTGATGTACATTGGTTCTTCCATAACTACACCCCCAAAGTTTAATACCAATTATTATTATATGCTAAATTGGTCTAGATTGCATTTCATACACTAAGTTAATTTTGCCTGATTATTTTTTCTTAGCGGTCCAGTGCATCCCTAAAATATAAACGTTTGGACGCTTATTATATTCCACATTCAATGTATCAGTTTGCGCAGCTAAGACGTTGGTCTTTAATTTAGCTTCGTCCTGCACTGCCAAATCCGCCTGGTTAGGATGAAGAATTAAATCATGGCCATTCAATTGAGCATGTCCACTTAAGGCTAAAAAATATTCATAATTCATATTTCCGATAAAGGTTACCCGCGTAGCCTCACAACTGCTCTTATCTTGAAAATCAGCATGCTCCATCACAATGGAATTATTCATTGTCACCTTAGCCTCATCAACTACGATCATGCGATCAATAGTTGAATTTTGGATAATAGTATGCGTCTTTTTATCGATATAAATCCCACCGTTAAATTTGCTATTAACGATGTTGCTCCAACAATTATCACTTAGATAAAGGCATGAATCATCCTTAGCAGTAAGAGTACTATTAAGCATATTCATCCAAGTTTGGCCGTGCAATAACACATAATCGACCTCAGAGTTATTGAGATCTAATTCCGCATTTGTTTTCAAAAAGGTATTGATACTGCCGCGAATATTAGAATTATTAATAATTGCCGTTCCGTGCCCTTCAAGAGCTAGAGCACAATAATTTTCAGATGGATAATCAATTTGTGAATCATTCATCTCTAAACGAAAATCTGCATTTTCGTACATAGAAACAGATCCACCAGTTATCTTAGTTGAATAAAGTTCAAGAGTCACTTTACCATTAATGGCAATAGCTGCCGTATCTGTACCATACCCCTTAACACAACAGTTTCTTAAAGTAACGTAACCGTTAGTTTCTATTGGTACAAAAATACTATTATTATCTGTTGTCGTATTCACGCAGAGATTTTCTAATGTGACATAACGACTATCTTCCGAAACGCTGATGTTACCATAAATAGTTGTATCCTCAGCTAAACTACCAGTTCCTTTAATTGTAATATCGGTTAATTCTCGACCTCTAGGCAAATAATAATATCCGGGTCCCAACATCAATACATCATCGGCACGCAAATCATTTAATGCATCATGCCAACTAGTAGCGCTGCTAGAGCCGCCAACTCTAATTATTCTAGCCATAAATAATCCTTTCTAGTCAAAAGTCAGCCTCTATTTTACCTGTTTTTTCTTTTAAGGCGCAATTTTATATTTTACACCAAAAGAGCAAACGCTTTGAAGCATTTGCTCAATTACATCTTATTTAATTTTTACATTCCAATAATATGCGACATTACCGTAAGGTGACAATTGGAAACCAGTCACTTTCTTATTAAGTAGGTATGATACACCAGCTTGATAAAGCGGTGCCGCAAAAGCATCCTTTTTGATCAATTGATTTTCGGCATTGATCAAAGCTTGTAATCTCTTCTTTGGGTTAGTAGCATAAGTGGTTTTAGCCATATCAATTTGATGCCAGAAATTATCATTATGATAATCTGGTTGCAGGTTAAATAAACCACCCACCGTCAAGAAATCAAGCGGATCTTCATAACTAGGCTGCCAAGTACCAAAGACAAAATCATAATTATGATTAGTGGTATTAGCTAACCGTGATTTAAGTGGAATCGATTTAACTGTTAAATTAAGACCTGGAAGATTCTTCATCAAATTACTTTGAATGAATTCACCAACACGCTTAGAATCATCAACGTCAGAGGTTAATAATTCTAGGTTAATCTTTTCCTTGCCCAATTCTTTTTTGCCTAAGTTCCATTCCTTACGAGCATTCTTAGGATTATAAGTTACTAAATCACCTGCATCTTGGCGGTAATCTTTACCAGTTGACTGATCAGTGATAAAATCAGACGCTACAATACCATTAGCTGCTTTACCTTGATGCAAAATAGTTTTAACCAATTGCTGCTTATCGATCGCTTGACTAATAGCTCGACGAATATGAACATTGCCGGTTACTTTCTTTTTAATATTGAATGAAAGGTAACCATTTGTTGGCGTTGTACGCGTATGAAAATTAGGATTCTTTTCATATTGCTTAACAAAATCCGAAGTTAAAGCCGCATAGTCAAGTTGACCACTTCTAAAGAGGTTCACTCCTGTCGATGGTGTTTGTACCACTTGAACGTTGACTTTATTTAAAGCAATATCTTTCTTATTCCAATAATTAGGATTCTTTTTATATACCCACTTTAAGTTGGAGCCAGTCCAACCGGTAACTGTAAATGGTCCATTATAAACTAAATTCTTACTGCTAGTTCCATACTTAGAGCCTAACTTTTTAACGAGTTTAGTATTTTGTGGATAAAATTGTGCACCCTCTAAAATTTCTGGTAAATATGGTATAGGATAAGCCAAAGTAATCTGTAATTTATATTTACCTAACGCCTTAATTCCTAAAGAGTTAACTGGTGCCTTACCTTGTGTAATTTTAGTACCATTTTTAATAATCGCATAGCTATCACTATCTAATGAAGAATTTTTTGGATCTACAGTCCTGCGCCAAGCAGTTACATAATCCGTTGCAGTTACTGGATCTCCATTAGACCATTTTGCATTCTTACGCAAATCAAACGTATAGACGCGTTGATCTTTAGAATGCTTAACACTAGTAGCTCCAGCTAAAATAGCTTTATTATTTTTATCAAATCGGTACAAACCTTCCATTGAATTCTGTAATACTTCTGAGCTAGTAGTATCACCATACTTACTTGAATCTAAAGTAGAAATTTCATTTGAGACGTAAGTATTCATTGTTTGAGTCTTAGCTTGAGATAATCCACTGTTAGAGGAACATGCAGCTAACACCAATCCCATTTCTATGACCATTAATCCGGAAAAAAATCGCTTAAATTTTTTAATTTTCATCTCCCCCTTTACTTACTTTTTGTATAATGCTAACATTTTATAAGTATACATTATGTTAGAAATATTTCAAACAGTTTTAACTAAAAACGCAAAAAAGAAAAAGCACCATATGATGCTTTTTCTTTGGGTTGGGTGTTCTTTTAGAACTATTGGGTTAGCTGGATTCGAACCAGCGCATGATGGTACCAAAAACCATTGCCTTACCACTTGGCTATAACCCAATACCAGCTGAACTTTTTACTTGTCGTTCAACAATGGAGGAGGGTGGATTCGAACCGCCGAACTCAGAGAGAGCGGTTTTACAGACCGCCGCGTTTAGCCACTTCGCTACTCCTCCGTTAGCTGACTTAATTATAATAACTAATATCCAGGTAAAATGCAAGGGTATTTTCAATTTTTTTGCAAATAAATTAATCCTTTTGACGTAAAACTACATATTGCCGCAACTTAGGATATTCCAATAATAAATATGTATCATAAGTCCAACTAGAACTAACGTTGAGTACCCAAATGAACCAAGAACTCTTATTGGTGAACATGACAATACTAGAAATATCTCGTAAGATTTCAATAATCAGTTTTTCTGATAGTTCTGTTTTATCCATTTCTGCACCGTAGAACAATTCGACCAGAATACCAAGAATGAAGATAATAATCCAACCAACTAAGTAATGCCCACCTCTTTTAATTTTAACTTTAGGTAATCCTAGCTTATCTTTTTCATTACTAATCTTAACTTTAACATTGCGTGTTTGAAACAGTCCTATTGCAATACCAAACAAAATCAAGAACAACGTAACAAGCATAGTTAGAGGTGTAAAATTTTGACCTATGCTTAAAATCATCATAATCGCAGAATATAGCGGAATGATGATCAATGATAATCTGGTCGCTGTTTCATACTCAACCGTAGTTTTCAAAAAAGAATAAATCAAGATAATTAAAAATATCCATAAGCTAATAACTTTGCCTCTTATTACTTAATACATTTCTTTAATTGTACAGCAAAAAAGCCGATGTATTTTTACACCGACTTTTTCGTTTATTTAAATTCTACTTTTTAATAGAAGTTTACAGCCTTGATGTAACGCTTGTTGTTGTTTCTGCAACCTTCAATTCTGTAGTACTTCTTGCCATTCTTGAATCTGTATGAAGCACCGTAAGTAGTTACAGTTTGACCCTTGTACATCTTACCAGTACCCGGGGTACGACGGTATGATGACCAGTAAATGTAGGCATTGTGACGCAACTTACGTTGAGTACCAGTAATGTTAGTTACACGAACGTATTCGTCCTTGTTAGCTACCTTGTAGTATGTCTTACCGTTGATAGTTACAATAGTTGGAACAATTTCAATGTCATTGTAAGCATAGTACATGTGACCTAAGTAGTTACCGTTCTTGTCGTAAGCTCTTGAGTCAACCATTACAGCATGGGTTTCAGTGTTGCTGTCTGATGGAGTAGTTTGGGTCAAAGCTGAGGTTTGGATCCAAAGGTTGTTGCTTGAAGAATCAGCGTTTGCCTTTGAAGTAGTTGAAACCTTAGTGTATGATACCTTGTTAATTTCTCTAGTAGTGTTACCTACGTAAACTTCTTGACCATCCTTAAAGGTAGTTGAGTTTGATGAAACTTGGTTACCGTAGATGCTGTAAGTTGGTACTGAAGTTGCACCGTTAGCATATACCTTTTGTAAACCGTTTGATACTACCAAAACAGTGTATGAAAGTGAGCTAGTCTTACCACCATTGTTAGTAGCAGTTAATCTAACAGTGTAGAAACGACCTGCATTAGTAGTGTCTACTGGGTTTGAAGCAACTGAGATACTTGCAGCTGCGCCATTGTTACTTGATTGACGTGCTGAGAATGTTACGGTTTCACCATTACTGTTAGTAAAGCTCAATGGGTTAAAGTTTGAACCTGCAACTACTTGGTAGGTTTGGCCACTTGTAGTTTCAGCAGCAGCGCCATTACCCTTTTGAACGTAGAATGCTGGAGCACCAGTAACTGGAGTTGGAGTAGCTGTAGTATAGAATGGAACAGTTACTCTATAAGCAGTATTACCAACAGTGTGTTGCAAAGTAATGTCAAAGTTAGCTGGTAAAGTACTCTTATCTAAAGTAGCATCACCATTTTTATCATCTTTGATAGCTGTATACTTAATCTTTAAAGCATCCAATTGCTTCTTAACTTGTGCAATTGTAATGTCTTCCTTACGACCATTACCATTTGAGCCATCAGGTGCAAAGTTAATGTTGTCATTAATAGCACTAACAATTTGGCTGACCTTTGTAAAACCACTTGCATTAAATGGGGTTCTGAATGATCCACCGTTATAAATGGCTTCTCCACCATTCATATAAAAGTATGGTGTACTACCAGTTACGGCATTACTGTTTGATGGAGTAGGTGTACCAGTACTACTACCCAAACCAGTTTCATTGCTGTCAGCAGCTTGAACAACGTTAGCACCAACAGTAGGTACAACACTAGTTGCGACCGGAGCGACTGCCAATAATGCGGCAGCTGCAACACTAACAATTCTTAAATTCTTCTTCATTATGTGGTCTCCTTTTCAGAAAAATTCACTACGCAAGCAATCGATAAGAAATATTCTCGTTATCTTTATCTCTTACTCGCTTGTGAATCTATTATACCATTTTTCCTATTATTGTATAAAAACAACACTTAGATCAGGTACGCGATTTTCAGGACTACCCTTCCCTTAAATCGCTACAGATATGCTACAACGAAAAAGTTAAACTGTAGTTACCACACCATTACAAAAATAATTCATAAATTTACAGTTTTGTGAATTCCGTCTCAAACTATTGACTTTTAATCCACCAATGAGTTATTTTTATTCATTTTTAACTAAAAGATCTTCTTCCTTAACGAAAGCCAACTTTTGAATAAAAATGTAATGCATGAGGTAGCCAAGCAGTAGTGGCATCCCCGCAAAAATAACCAACAAGAACCCAATCGTAATCGGACCACTCGCCATATTTTGGTAAGCCGCAAGCGGACCAATCAATCCTGCTGAACCGAAGCCAGCAGAGTTAGCCGTACCTGTGATGTTGAAGATCGCACCAACCAAGCCGGCAATCCCAGCGGACACAACCACTGGCCGAACAACTTAGGATTTCTCAAAATATTAGCCATCTGAATCTTAGGCGTACCCAAAAAGTGCGCAATCGTTGTCCCGAGCCGTTAACCTTGCTACTCATAATAGCCAAAGTAAACGCACCGGCGGTGATGCCCAGGTTGGCACTACCTGATGCAATACCTTCGATTCCGATCGCCATCGCAATCCCCACAGAGGAAATCGGAGAAACGATCAATGCCGCAAAGATCGCACCCATAAACATACCCATCACAAGTGGTTGGAAGTCAGTCAAAACAGAAACGACGCTACCAATCATGCCTGTAATCATCTTGGTGTAAGGCAGTGCAAATTGACCAAGCCCTCCAGCAAACACAGCTACTGACAATGGCAAGAAGAGCACCGTGTAGCTGCCCAATTTTGGCGTTAAGTACTTCACTAGCGTTGCCGCAATAAAGATTGTAAGCGCAATGTTGATGACATCCCCTGATCCGTTCAACATAATGTGGCCGTTTTTCATTTCAAACGCACCACTGGCAATCATCGCAGCTGCCGCAACCGAACCCGACTGAATCAAGTTGAACTTGAGCAGGTATGACACGCACATCCCGGCGAACACGGCCAGTAAGTTTTGCATCAGCGTCGTCATCGTCAATATTTCTTGCGCACCTGGCCAGAAGCTAGACATCCCTTTCATCAGCTCATTAATCAGCGCACCCGGCACCAGCGCGATCACAACGCCGGAACTGACGCCGTTTAATATATTCAAAAGGTTTTCCTTGAAATCTTTTCGCATAGGTCCTTTCCTCGTTTTGTTAAAAATAAAGAGCCCCAGAGCATATCTCTGGAGCTTTCTTCATAGTTATATTTAATTAATCCATATTTTCCTTAACGTACTTCTCCAGCCGCTTCAAACCTTCCTTGATATTGTCCATCGAAGTTGCGTAAGACAAACGAATGTAGCCTTCGCCGCCCTTGGCAAAGAATGAACCAGCAACCACAGCCACGCGGCCTTTCTCAGCTAAATCATAGATGAACTTGGTATCATCTTGTTCAAGCCCTGCCGGAATCTTCGCAAAAATGTAGAAGGCACCCTTTGGCTTGACGCATTCAAAGCCCAATTTGGTTAAACCATCATAAAGCACATCGCGACGCTTCTGGAATTCTTTTTTCATTGGCAAAGCATCGTCTTTGCCGTTAGCCAGGGCCTCTTCAGCCGCATCCTGCATTGGCGTTGGCTCCGTCGTGGTAATCGCTTGATGAATCTTGGCAATTTGATCCAAAATCGGCTTAGGTGCAGCCACCACACCGATCCGGTAACCTGTCATCGCCCATGCCTTGGACACACCGTTCATCAATACGACTTGATCATGCAAGGTCTTTTCCATCGAAGCATGTGACTGATCATAATTAAGTTCGCTGTAAATTTCATCGGCAAGAACAAAGATTGGCTTGTCACGCACCACATCAGCTAATGCATCGAGCTCATCTTGCGTGTACATAACGCCCGTTGGGTTTGTTGGATAGTTCATCACCAATGCCTTTACTCGATCGCCGTATTTGTCCAAAGCTGCTTGCAATTTATCCGGCGTTAATTTGAAGTCATCGTCAGAAGTGTCAATTTGTTCAACCGTTGCACCCATGGATAGGGCATCCCCAATATAAAGCGGAAAAATTGGTGTTGGCACCAAAACAACGTCGCCTGGATTAAGCACCGCAGTCAAAAAGTCGTAGATCGACTCCGTTACCCCATTGGTGATCAAAATTTCGCTTGGGTCGTATTTTTGTCCATATTTTTCAGCTAAAAAATCGGCTGCCGCCTTGCGCAAACCTGGAGTCCCGTTAGATGGCGCATAGTGCGAATGGTTGTTAGCGATGCTGGCTTCGGCCGCTTTTTTAATATGCTCTGGTGTGTTAAAGTCAGGCTCACCAATTGTGAATTTGATAATGTCGGGAATTTTGTTGGTGTAAGCCGCAAAGGCTAAAATCTGCCCTGGCTTTTGTTCAACCAAGCCTTTTTTCATGTGTTTTGTTAAGTCGACCATAGTTTTTCCTCCCTATATCGAACTAAATTAATTCAAATATAGGAGTCTTTTTAATCCTTGTCAAAAGAAAAATTAATTCTTACTTTTTATGTTTTTCCACAAACTCCACTACAAATCTGTCAAAGTGTCCATAACTCTACACATTGCACTACTTCTGTGCTTAATTTAGAACCTCATAACTATTAAACTTGGTGCATAAATTTAGAATCAATGATCCTAAATCAGACAGTCGTTCTAACCAATCTAAATAGAACTGATTACCTTTTAAAAAAGATCATTCAAATACGATAAATCGTAAATGAATGATCTAGAAGCTTAAAATATCAATTTGGCAATGTATGCCTTCTTTATAGGAAAGCTTAAATTATAGTGTGTTAGCCACTTTT
Organism: Lactobacillus sp. UMNPBX4; assembly: GCF_002554115.1. Taxonomy (NCBI): domain Bacteria; kingdom Bacillati; phylum Bacillota; class Bacilli; order Lactobacillales; family Lactobacillaceae; genus Lactobacillus; species Lactobacillus sp. UMNPBX4. The sequence continues at coordinate 28,269 of NZ_PCZF01000003.1, read as the reverse complement.
ACATATTGGTTCTTACCAATTTGATAATAAGTCTTATTATTAAATCTAAACTTTTCAGCATTATTTAAAGCTAAGATATTTGTTCCCCTCTTTAAAAGTTTAGCATTTTTCACACGTTTTCCATTTTGATCATAGACAAAAGCATTACGTGTCAACTTAAGCTTTTTAGCTGGTTGAACAACAGTATTAGCAACCTTAACAAATTGATTATCACCAAGTTTATAGTATTGGACTCCTTTAACCGTAAATTTATCAGCATTATTTAAAGCGGAGATCCACTTATTCTTACTTAAAACAACTTTCTTGCCATGTTTCTTAACCACATTACCCTCAGCATCATAAACAAAAGCATTATGTTTCAATTGCAATCTCTTACCGGCTTGTAAAACAGTATTGGCAACTTTTACATATTGATTCTTACCAACTTGATAGAATTTTACGCCTTTGATGACATAAACATGACCATTTTGAAGGGCGCTAATTGTTTGTCCTTTCTTCAAACTTGACTTCTTGTTTGGGTTGCTGGTTAAAACAACTTCGCTGTTTTCATCATATAAGTAAGCATTGTGAAGAAGTGGGAATGATTTTGTAGTTAAGACATCATCGCTTAAATCATTCTTCTTTTCTCCATTTTTATCTAAAACAGTTGAAGTAGTATCTGAAACTACAGATTGATTATTGTTTGGAACTACTCCAGATACTGTAGTTTGGTTATTATCTTGATTGGAATTTGGAACTTCTGCCACATAATTTGGATCATAATCAACAGTAATCTTCTTTTCAACCTTATTACCTACTTGATCAACCACGTAAACAGTAAATACATGAGTTGTGGGTTGATTATTATCATCATTTAAATTGAAACTTTCTTCAAAATTATGTGGTCCATATGAATTTACATCTTCATTATCAGTATTCAAGCCGGCCAATTTATTGTAGCCTGAGTTTAAGAATTCACGATAGATATTATCCCCATTTACATAGAGTCTGTAACCATCCAAATTATCGTTGACAACCCCCGTAAGTTTAAAGACAGGGTTATTGGTCTTAACATGAAGTTCATTTCCATTAACTTGATCAACATTTAAAGTTGGTACCACAGTATCTAAAATAATATTTAAAGTACCGCGAACCTTTTGTCCGTTTTCATCAGTATAGATATATGCAACTGGACGTTGACCGACATTTTCTGCGGTAAAGATAAAGCTGAATTTACCATCTTTATCTAGTTTAACTTGATTTTGTGGGGCATTTTCATCTGAACTATCAGCTAATACAGTCAATGATTTGACATCAGAATCAACGTGACCGATAACCGTAAACTTCTTAGTTGCAGGATCGTAGTAACCCTTAGTTACTGCGTTTTGACCAAAACGAGTAGTATTGTTATCGTTTAAATAATCAAAATGGATTGCTGGGTTAGGATCAGTGCGCGTAGTTAAATCAGATAAAGCATGTCCTGGATATGCAGTTGGGCCAAATGCACTAACATCAGCTGCTTCATCTTGTACATCTACCCCTAAATCATAACGATTAGTGTAAAGCTTTCTGTCAACTTTATCGGCGGTGTAGTAAACACCTAAGTGATTTGAACTAGCTACACCATCCTTACTGGTAACTTGTTTATCATTATAAGATGGACCGCTAACTTCAGTCCAACCAGTTAAAAGCGCACGCCTAAAGATACCATCTTTTCCTTTATTGATTGAAGTATGAACATGGAAAGTAGCTACACCATTTTCTACTTTCCCTTCATATAATTCACCAGTAAAGTAATCTTGAGCATAAGCTTTAACATTGTTGCCCTTTGGTACAGCTGCTTGGACAACTGCATCGTTTGGATCATTAGTTTCAACTGAGTAGATACTTACACCAAAGTTACCATCAAAGCCATCAACATTTTGCCAATTGAAGAATGCTTGTGGAGTGAATGGAGTAAATGATTTCAAAACATTTTTACCAGCTTGATCACTTGAAAATACCAATTCCGTATTGTCTGCTTTAACAGGTACTTCATATTTTCCATCATGAACCTGAACTAATTTACCATTTAAGTAAAAGTCTTCATTAGCTGAGCCATACAAAGTATAGGTATTATTTTCCTTATTATAATCGGCTGAATTTTTATCAAATTCTAAACCATCAGTTGCATTCCAAACAGAAACTGCTGGTTTATCTTTAACTCCTGCTACATCAATAGTTTGAACAGTAGTATTGTTTGCAACATCACTCAATGCAACAGATACTTTATTCAAACTTCCGCTCAATGCAGCTAAGGTATCTGGACTTAGGACAAAATTAAAGTGTCCCTTAGTTTTGACATTATTGTCAAAACCAGACTCACCATCATTTAACTTATAGCCAAAGACCTTATCATTTACCTTAACTGTTGCATATGAATAATTTGTAAATCCAGCACCTGCATCTTCATAATTACCTGATAAAGTATGAGATGCTGCATCATATTTAACACTTAAGTTAGGAGCTTGAGTATCAACTTCAACTAGAAAGTCCGCAGTTTGCTTTTGATTTGGACCTTCATTCCATAAAGTAGCTACAAAACGGTAAGTATACTTTCCATCAGGAGCTGTTACCATTTGACCAGTCTTAGTATCATAAACCTTTCCGTCCCATTCAAAAGCATCAGGATTATCACGCATTGAAACTGAAAGACTGGCATCTTTAGTTACACCATTTTCATCATAGGACTTATCAACACCTTGAATGTCAGATACCACACGAACTACATTACCTTTTGCATCTAAAATCTCAACCTTGAGATCTTTTACATTTTGCTTCAAGTAAGCATATGGCTTGATGAGATCACTTTGGTGATCATTATTCGGTGAAAAGGCTACCTTACCACTTTCATACAATTTAGCAACTTCTTGCCAATCATAATTACCATCGATATTTACTAACTGCTTCAAGGATTCCTGATCAGCTACGCCAAGTGGGTAATTATTTTCATTAACTAAACGATTACCTTGAACATCCGGCTTGTCTTCATTAGCATTTTGATCAAAGACATTTTCACTAGTTAGATCACCATAGTAAGCTAAATATGGCACAACCACTGTCGATTTATCTTTGTCGTTAGTAAAGTGAAGCCAACCTTCTACCGGCTGATTCTTAGTTAAACCTTGTAAATCCAAAGTATATTGAAAATCTTTAACTTCTTTTGGAGCTAAAGTAAAACTATTTTGGCCATTTACATGAACACCAGCCAGTTGAACATCATAAAAGACTCCAGTATCTTCGTCACGCTTTTCGGTATAACCTCCACCTAAATCATCAAAAGTGTACGTTTGTGCTTCATCAGTTAAATTATGGAAAGTAAGAGTTAAAGCTGTTTTTTCATCAACTTGACGTAGAGATAAAGAACTGGTGCCATCTGGTGTTGTTACATAAACCGGATTAGCAGTAGCGGCACCAACATCAATTTGTCCTGCTCCCTGTCTTCTTGGAGAAACTGGTGTAGTATAGCCTTTTTGAGTTTGAATCTTTGCACTGTTCATCAATAATGCTTTAGTAGCAGCCACAAGTTCAGCACCTTTTAATTCTGGATTGGTTTTCTTCAAACGCTGAATTACCAAGGCTGCACTCCCGGCAGCAAAGGGTCCAGCCATTGAGGTACCGCTCATCGTTTGATACTGATTATTATTCACAGTTGAAACAACCTGATAACCTGGTGCAGCTAAATCTGGCTTTAAACTAAAATCTGACAGAGGTCCCCATGATGAGAAGTAAGCCATATCGCTATCTGCACCAGTGTCTGAAGTTTCAGCTGCCACAGTTAAAGCATTCTTCGAAGCCCCAGGATTGGCGACAGTACCAGAATTAAGTGGCTCATAGTTTCCAGCTTCAGAGCCTGAATTATAACCTCTCACAGTAATATTACTTGGGTTATCAACCGAAGCTGAGTTACCGTTGTTGGATGCAGAAATTGAAACAAAAACTCCGTGATCTATAGCATATTGAACCGCCTTTTGTTCAATGTTAGTCAATTGTTGATCAGCAACTCCTTGACCTAAAGACATCTGAATGACATCCGCGCCTAAATTAGTAGCATCATAAATTGCTCTTGCAACATCGTCAGTTTTTTCGTCAGAAAATTGACCAAAAACTCTCAATTGCATCAATTGTGCTTCGGGAGCTACCCCAACTACATATTGCTTATTATCATCGGGATGTCCATCTGCTGCGATAATTCCAGAAACGTGTTGGCCGTGAGGACTATCATTTGGATTTGTATCATCAGAGGTAATGTAATCATTATCTCTATCAGCATAATTATAAACATATGGAAATTTCTCATTCACATATTTTCCGTAACCTTGCTGATCAATCTTCTTTTGCACATCGTCCTTTTTTAGTTTGGGATCAGATGGCATCGTTTGAAAATCTTTATGATTAGGATCTGCACCAGAATCAATTACAGCTACTACTGTATTTTGACCTCTATAACCCTGATTCCACGCCGATTGCACATTTCCCTTCACGTGATCAGCTTGATTAGCTGGTTCAGGTACTGATTGCTTATTGTCTTGTACAACCTGAGTTTGTTGATCCTGAGACTGAGCAGTATCTTGATTTTTTTGCGACTGTACTGCACTTTGCTCATTTTGAGCTTGAACCTTATTTTGATCAGCGTTCTCAGCTTGAGTATCTTCTTGGTTAGTCTCTTGATTAGTATTATTAGAATTCTGTGAGTCATTTTCATTTTCAACCACAGAGAATTTAACATTTGAAACCGATGGATTCTCAGTTGCAGCCTGAGCAGAATTTGCTTGACTTAATAAAACTGTCGATCCAGATGCTAAAGCAATAATAGCTGTAGCCACCCATTTCTTTCGCATGTTCAAGACACCTCTAGCGTGTCTTTGTGTTTCAATCTTATTTAAGTCCTCCCTTGTCTTGAAAACATAATAGTACTTGTTGTGACCTTTTGGCCAGCTATAATTGCTCATACATCATTCCCCCTTCTCTGATGAGAAAATCTTAATATTAAATTAAATTGATATAAGAATATCATCTCCTTTATAACCTTTCAATAATTTTTTTACTTTTTTGTAATTTTCTTTACCAAAAGTAAAAAAATATTTACTACAAATCAAAAAAGGTCACTCCTTTTCTAACAATGTCTTAACTCAATGGCATTGTTGATTAGGAACGTGACCTTTTCTTTTCTAAACGAATGTAATTATCCTATGAATATCTAAATTAAGAACTCCTCTTTTTTCATGTACCAGTGCTTTACCAAAGTAGTAAGTGCAATGTACAAAATCAAAAGTACTAACACTACCAAAACGTAGAATTCTGGGATTGGACCGAATTTCATTACCTTGGCCAAGCTTGGGATGTAAGGCATTGCGGTACCGATCAAGCCTGCACCAATCGTAGCGAGCATGACAACTGGTGAAGAATGTTGTTGGATAAATGGAACGGCTGGATCTCGCAATGCTTGAATAACCATTTCTTGTGTCCAAAGTGATTCGATGAACCAACCACTCCAGAAGATTGCCATAAAGACTGCCTTTTGACTTGGAGTAGCAGCCATGTAACTTGCTCCGACAATGCTTGGACAAATCCAGAAGTAAAGCAAGGCAAACGTAATAATATCGAAGACTGAAGAAGTTGGACCAAAGTAGAACATGAACTTAGGAACTTTCTTGTCTCCCACTTACGTGGTACTTCCAAATATTTTTCACCAACAGTATCGAATGGAATTGATAGACAAGAGGTGCCGTAGATCAAATCCAAGATCAATAACTGCATTGGCAGCATTGGCAAGAATGGCAAGAATGATGATGCCACTAAGATTGACAAAATATTACCAAAGTTAGATGACAAGGTAATCTTGATGTATTTCATCGTGTTAGCAAAGATCTGACGCCCAATTCTTACACCATGTTCCAAAGTACGTAAACTCTTGTGGAGCAAGATAATGTCGGCACTCTTTTTAGCAATATCAACGGCAGTATCAACTGAGATTGCCACGTCGGCCTTCTTCATAGCTGGCGTATCGTTGATCCCATCACCCATGTAGGCAACGGTGTGACCATTTTCTTTCAAAATTTGAATAATTTTGGCCTTGTATTCTGGTGAAAGCTTAACAAAGAGGCTACATTCTTCAACCATCTTTTTAACTTCATCGTCGCTCTTACCGACAAAGTCTTTTTCACTATAAATGTACTTGGTGTTCAAGCCTACTCTTGAAGCAACACTCTTAGTTACGGTGGCGTTATCGCCAGTCAAAATCTTAACGGTGATGCCGTCTTGCTTGAGCTGCTTAAGTACATCCTTAACATCATCCTTAGGTGGATCAAGGAAGGCCAAGAATCCGGTTAGAATCAAATCCTTTTTATCGCTAACATTGAATTCACCGGCTTGAGCAGGATTGTTTTGGTAAGCAAGCAAAACAACTCTCAAACCATCTTCGTTTAAACTTTCAATGTGCTTCAAAACCTTTTGCTTGTAGTCATCAGTTAAATCGTTAATTTGATCGCCGACTTGCACACGATTGCAGCAGGCGAGCATTTCTTCGGCGGCACCCTTTGTTACCAAGATACGACCATCGCCATGACGTTTTACAACAACACTCATACGACGACGCTTGAAGTCGAATGGAATTTCATCGACCTTAGTGTAGTCATGCTTAATTTCTTCAACGTCTAGCTCATCGCTAGCGGCATCGATAATGGCTTGGTCCATCAAATCGTGCATCCCCGTTTGGAAGTACGAATTCAAATAAGCCAACCGCAAAACTTGTGGATTTTCCTTCATATCCAAGTTGTAGTGACGTTCCAATACAACCTTGTTTTGGGGTCAAAGTACCGGTTTTATCAGTACAAAGAATGTCGGCAGCACCGAAGTTTTGGATGGAGTTCATCTTCTTAACGATGGTGCCGTGCTTGGACATTTCGAGCGAACCCTTAACCAAATTACTAGTAACAATAACTGGTAACATTTCTGGAGTAAGTCCAACGGCTGTAGCGATGGCGAACAGCAAAGCGTTGAGCCAGTTACCTTTAGTCAAACCGTTAATGATCAAAACTAAAGGTGCAATGATGGCAGTCATTGTTAACAATAATTTAGAAATGTTCTTAATACCGACATCAAAGTTAGTTTCCTTAACGTCGTTGTTTGAAATATCCTTAGCCAAACGACCAAAGACAGTTTGTTCACCGGTAGCTAAAACGACACCGACACCTGAACCAGAAACAATAGTTGTTCCTTGATAGATTACATCAGGATAGTCCAAATATTGATCCATGTCTTTTTGATCAGGCTTCTTAGTCGCAATCTTTTCCACAGGTGTTGATTCACCGTTCAAAGAACTTGATGAACAAAACAGGTCTTTAGTTTGAAGCAATCTAATATCTGCTGGAACCATGTCACCAGCGTGAATATTGATGATATCTCCTGTGACAACTTTTTTAGTAGAAATTTCTTTATTCTTTTGATCACGCCGAATATTGGTGGTCACAGAAACCATATTCAGTAGATCCTCAACCGCATCATTAGTTTTTACGTTCTGGATAAAGGATGTGAGTCCAGAAATGATGATCATCGTAATCATGATGACTACGGTGCTCAAGTCCTTTTGCCCTGCTGGTACAAAAACGTAGTCGGTAAACAGCGACACCGTTGCTAGCAGCAACAGGACCATTGTGAAAGGAGTGAAGAAAGATTCAATAAAGAAATGCAATTTAGTATTACGTTTCTTAGTGGCTACCTCATTGGGGCCATCCTTTTCTAAACGCTCTTTAGCTTCCGTCGAAGACAGACCATTCAGCGAACTGTGCATCGTCTTTAGAACTTCATCAGGAGTTTGCTGGGCTATGCGCTTTACAAAATCCGTGTTGGTCGTCTTCTTATTCATCAGCAACTTGTTTTTTGCCATGTTAATCACACTTTCTGATTAAACACGCAAACAAACTAAAAAGGAGCTAATACCAATTAGTATTAACTCCTTATCTAAGCGATTTTTTCTCGTCGTTCAGTTTTGACACTACGTGACGTAAGCACAGGCTAGCTATCTGGATCTCGCCTTATCTCGACAAGAACTATTTTACTCGTTGGCATCTCTGGATGTTTCCGGGCGATAGCTTGTGTTCACGTAGGAGCCTCACCTAACAGTTTATTTGCTTTTTCAATTTTTATTTTTATTATATGCATATTATTTGACAATGCAATTATCTTTACTAAATCGTTAGAAATTGTAAAAGAATTTAAGAAAAGATAAAAAAAGTACGTTTAAAATGAACATGCGTTTTTTATAGTGAAATTTGATATACTATTTTACAGACAAGGGTGGATTGCAACTGCCATGTTTAGTAGTTTTAGCATGACTAACCACCCCTCAACATTTTATAAACTACGGAGGTGAGAGTTATGCATAATTGGATAGTCTGAAGGGTTAGTGCTCTGTGTTAGCTTGAGCTATTGCAATCAGCATCGTTCTAGGTACTCTGGTTAAATTAGCTATTAATTTGGCTATAGCCTACGCAATAACAAAAAAAGCTAATCACAAGGATTAGCTAAGCATACAGTTATCTAAAACTACGATTGAAGTCATCGGCTGCAATCCGTTGGCTTCTTTTCACATACAGATTATAACATGAAATATTTGATACTTAAAAACGAAAAGAGCACCTATTGCGAAATTGGCAGTAGATGCTCTTTTGATTTGTGGTTAGAATTTATTTTTTAGTTTGAGCTTATTTTGCTTTCTTCCAAGTACCGATAATTTTACCATTCTTACTGTAAACATTAATTCTGTAACTCTTAAGAGTACCGCGCATTACAACGGCTTGTTTCTTAGGGGCCTTACCTACAGAACTTGTTCTTACATAGTATGGATGATCTGGATCACCTGAATCGATCTTGTAATATTCTTGACCGTTAAATTTGTACACACGTCCATTATCAAGAATCTTGACTTTTTGACCTTGAGTCTTAATTTGATATGCACCGTCTTCTTGAACAACATGACCATTTTCATCATAAATGAAGGTATTGTGTACGAAAATCAACTTGTTCAAATTAGTTACATTGATCTTTGTGTCATCAGGAACAAATACAGAATTGATAGTTGTTTTTTCCGGAACTTCAGTTGTGTTTGAAACATTAGAGGTTTTAATGCTAGTAGTTCCAGCTGGAGTGAGATCAAAGCCAGCACCATCATCTGTACCAGTAGGCTCCTTCCAAGCTGATGGATTGTCTGTTGCAGCTGGATCATCAGTGATATTAATTGTATCTTTTTGCTTTTGGTTTGGATCTACAGTCACCGTATTATGGTGATTATAAATATCAGCTGGAGTAGTTGGAGAAACTTCTTCACGATAACTTGGGTCAGTAGGATCAATTACTAATTCGCCGTTTATTGAATTGCGTTTTCTACCTTGAATCATAGAGATAGGGACTACTTCTTTAGCACCTTTAGAAACCACGAATTTAAATGCGGGTGTAAATCTATCTCTACCCAATTAAAAATTTTTCCATCCGCATTTTTAGCACTTACAATAGTGGGTAAATTACCATATTCATCGGTTTGTTCAATTAATTTACCAGTAGTTTTATCATCTACTACCCTATTAGCAATATCATCAGGGAGATCGCCACCCATTAGCTTTTTTGCATGATTAATTGGATCACCTTGATTACCCTTACTACCAAATTGATTATCTACAGGTGTCCAACTATACCACTTGTTTGAATCCAATTGTCTAGGCACAGCAACTACTTGAATAAAATCATACTCTACGTCACTATCATCAATTTTAATATGGATGTTTTTACCGTATTTGTCTTTTATATATTTTACTGCATCCCACTCGGTTGAATTGGTGGCATCAATATCAATTTCTTTTTGAGGATCTAAATTATCATGGCTTTCGGTAATTTGATGAGCATCCTCCTTTGTACCAGCATGTTGCACTTTAACTGCTGAATTTTCAGAATCGGGTTTTGCTACGGGGTTAGTGGTTGAATCACCTTATGGTGTTTTTTCGTCAGTCGCAGTACCAGTGCCTGAATTCGCTGGAGTTTGGGTTTTACCACTTGTGCTGCCAGCTGTTTGAGTACCATTTTGTTGTTCACCAACACCATTAGTACTCTTACCTTGTTGTTGATCACCTTGGGTACCATTAGCTTCACCAGTGGCACCTTGTTGACCGCCTTTGGCATTATTACTTTGAGCTGGTTTTTCCATAGCATCAGCTTTAACAACATTATTATTCATTGCCAAAGGTGCGCAGCCAAAATAGTGCTGACAATAAAAACACCATATCTATATCTTTTTCTCATTTCTTAACTCCCACTAGAATTACTTAATCATTTAAAACACCATTATCGTAATTTCATAACTAAAGGAGTTCAATAGTTTGGTCATATATGCACACAATTTATTAATGCATGATACATATGTAAAGAAAAGCATTTACAGCCAGTCGTATATAAATGGCTTCGCCTTTATTTTTTGCACAAAAAAAGATCAGGCTCACTGCCTGATCTGACTTATTGGGTTAGCTGGGATCATACTCCCAACGCTCCACGTGCCCTAATATCAAGGGATGCCACAATTAGCAAAATGATATTGTTACAAATATTGCTACAAATTGATGTTTTCAACGGGTTTTTATTCCTGAAAAACTCCAAAAAACTCCAATTAATATTGCTACAAAAAATTATAATCTTAAAACTTACGATTCCATATAATCCGAAAACTTATTCATTGTTTTTTCACGTCTCTTCTTTGGTAGGTGCGTGTAAATATCCATTGTGGTTTTAATTGAGGCGTGCCCTAAACGGTCTTTTATATCTTGCATAGAAATACCAGCATCAAACAACAAAGAAGCGTGAGTATGCCTAAAATCATGGATTCTTATATGCCGTAACTTAGCTTTTTTGGCTATTTTGCTGTTCCATGTGCTAACGGTGGTGTAAGAAAGTGGAATGTTGTCGGGGTAGTTATCAATCATGCCATTAAAAATAAAATTATCCTGATTGATGCCGCCACCTTTAATGCTAATTACATTAACTTCCTTGCGTTGTTCCGCTTGCCACTCCTTCAAAACTTTCACAGTATCAGCAGTTAATGAGATAGTTCTGATACTATTTATTGTTTTTGGCGTTTGAATTAATAGGCGGTCTTTAATGCCCTTTGATAAAGTGCGCTGTACACTCAAAGTTTTATTTTTAAAGTCAATATCTTTCCATTCAAGCGTTAGAGCCTCACCTTTACGCAAGCCTGTATACGCCAAAACATAAAACAACGTATAAGCTTCAATGCCAAACTTATATGCTACTTCAAGATATTTGTTTAATTCGTCTTTAGTGTAAAAGTCGATATATTTCTTTCTAGGCTTTACCCGTGGTCTCATGACTTTATCCATTGGACTACTATCAATTAATTCAAGGTGCATAGCATAATGGAATATCCTATTAGCATAGCGGATATACTTTTTATATGTTCGTGGTGCATCTTTGTACCATTTGTTAACGGCTTTCTGACATTCAAGCATATTGATACTATCAATGTAATACTTGCCTATATCTGGTAAAACATGCCCCTCAATAATTCGTATTGTGGTAGCTAATGTACTTTCTTTGATGCCATTAGAATAAATATCAAGCCATTTTTCATAGACTTCTTTAAACTTCAAGCGTTGCTGTTTGTCTGGTGAATACTCACCGTTGGCAATTTGAACTTGAATTTGTAAGAAGTCTTTTTTAGCTTGTTTTTCGGTTTTGTACCCTTGCTTTCTTATTTGGCGTGGTCTACCAGTCCTTGCATCCCTACCAAGATAGATAGTGAATTTATAACGTTTATTGCCACTAGGTGTGGTGTATACCTTAATATCATCATTCATGTTAATAACCTCTTTAAATTGCCTTGTTGCGGACGAGCTTATTTAAAGCTGTTAACATGATGAATAATTTTTGAATACGTAATATAATTTCAACTATTTATTATCTTTACCCTGAATTTCATATATTTCTTCTTCATCATCGTATCCAAAATAATTATTAATAATTTTATTAATTTGGTTATATGCTTTTTGTGCCTTGCCGTCCCCTGTTTTTGCTTTAAGAGCTAATTGAAATGTACTACCAGTTAAGAAAACAACATCAGACATTTCAGAAGAGCTAGATATTTTATCGCGTAATTTCTCTAATTCTTTTTCATTTGTAACCGAATCACTATATTCCACGGCTTTAAACAACGCGTCAAATTGTTTAAGTGTAATTTCTCTTGCTAACGCCATCGCTTCATTACGAGCAACCTTTGCGCCTTTTGAATCCGAATACTCTACAGCTACATGCTCTAACCAATTCTCGAAATTATCATAAACTTTCATATCTTTAACATCAGACATACCCGTGATATAAGTAACTGGCACATTAAAAAATTTAGCTAATTTTATATATGTCTCAAATTTAGGTTTACGTTGTCCCTTTTCATATAAACTAATAGCTTGTTGTGTAACGCCAATCTTTTGGGCTAATTCTTTTTGTCCTATATTTTGCCGTTCTCTTAATTTTTTTATTCTATTCAAAGCTTTCACCTCTTTCTTTATATATCAAGAATATTATACTTTTTATCAAAAATAAACAACAGCGGTTGTTGAACAACACTGGTTGTGATATACTTCTTTTTTGAAAACAACTATGGTTGTATAAGGAGGTTGAAGCCATGAAACTAAGTTCAAAACAAGTACTTGCTCTAAAACGCAAACGTGGTGAAAGAAATTTGACCATTGATGAATTAGCTAATGAAGTAGGTACAAGTCGTTTTACCATTAGTCGTATTCTTCATAATGATTCTCAAAATTTAACTTCAACTACTGTAAAGAAAGTTAATGACTGGATTATTGACCAATACGTAACAGTTAATTAAATAAAAAGAGCGCTCAACAAGTGCCCTAGCTTCTGGGATGCATCCCAATAGAAAAGAGGTGAATAACATGAATTTCATGCAAACAGCTTTAAATTTTAATGGTTTAACGTTCCCTAGCCAACAAGCCACACTCACAAAGCAAGAAAAGAAATTATATGATCTTCTCCCCGTTGGTAAAGAGAACGCCGTACAGGGTTCATATCTTGCTAATATCTTGCATATAAACAAACGTACAGTTATCAGCATAGTTAGAAAGCTACGGCTTAAACATTTTGACGTTGGTAGTACTACTAACAATGGCTATTATCGTTTCAAAACTCCAAAAGAATACGCGGAATACATAAAAACCGCTCAAATGGAATATATACGCCGTGGTCAAGTTTTAAAAGCTATGGAAAATACTCCAATGGCTCAACAAATAGCCATTATATCTAATAAAAAGGAAGCCTAAAGATGCAACAAACAAAAGAATCAAATTTCAATTTAGATGATGACAGAATTAAAGGGACTTCACTCGAATTAGCCTTATACGCTGGTTCTATGAAGCAATTAGCTAAGAATGATGTGGTTTTATCTGATTTCTTCAAGAAAAACAGCGAATTTACGTCTAGTATTGCTAAAACAATCATGGACGTTGTAACCTGTCCCGCTAATTTAAAGCCAAGTTCCGATAAAAAAGAGCAAGCTATTAATTCAAATGAATTGAAGCAATATTTAATTTTTTGTGCTGAAAGCTTACAAGATCAAAGTGAAGTTTTCAATTATTGCGTTAACGAGAAAGAAGAAAATCATGATTAAACGAATTTTACATAGATTGCATATAAAGCCTATAAGAATAGAGTTTGCAGAACTCGACAGCGTGGGCGGTTATGTGTCTTTACCTCAATGCTTTTTAATCTTACTTAGAAAGCCTAGATTTTTAAGAAAAGGAGTTTAAACCATGCAAGTCAAATTAGATGATAAACAAACAGCAGAAATTAAAACGCTGGTATTTTCCATTGTTAAAGACGGTATTCAGCAAGTAACTAATACCCGACCATACTTAAATCGTAAAGACATAGCAAAATATTTTGGCGTTGCTGAATCTACGATAGGCTATTGGGCTAAATTAGGAATGCCCGTGGCGGTTATTGGCGGACGCAAGCTCTATGGTAAACAGTCAATAACTCAATGGCTCAAAGATCATGAGATGCCGTCACAAAAACCAAAACACCAAACAAAAAAGCCTTTAACTATTGGCGTAGTTAAAGGCAATAAGTAAAAACCATTGCAATAATTTTTACAGAACAAATTATAACAGATTGAATAAGAAATATTGCGGACGAGCTTATTTAAGGCTGTTGACACGTATATCAAAACATCCCTAACAAGGATGTTTTTTTACTAAGAGAAGTGGTGAATTATGACTAATCCTAATTTAAAAATCCCACTTGCTTTAATTCAAAAATATAAACTGTCTAAGCTTACTTTATTGGTATATGGAGAATTGAATGGACTATATTCTAAATATCATAAGTGCGATATTACAGATAATGAACTAGCTAAACGGCTTAATAGGTCTATTGCATCTATTCAACGCTCAATGCATGATCTAAAAAGATCAAAACTAATAAGTAGCAAGCAAAAAGCTAACTACAAAGGTCGTAGCATCAAAGTAGCACAAGTAAACGAGAAAAAATATATTCTTATTCCAATTTCAATAATACGTAATAAAAATTTATCTCAAAACGCTTTACTGGTCTACGGTTCGCTCTATTCTAGAAGTCAAAAGCAAACAAAAATTAATAAGGATAGAAAGATACCCGATATTAGCCCTATCTTTATTGTTTCTAAAACAGATATAGCAAAGGAATTGAACAAAACACCTAAAACGATTGGGCGTGCTATTAAAGAATTAGCATCAAAGAATTATATTATATTCAACTCAATTACGGGTGTAGGAATTGAAGTTAATTTACCACCTATTGACTGTGGAAAACTTCAAAAGGTAGGACAAAAACGAGAAGCCACCTATGACAAAAATGAGAAGCCACCTATGACAAAAATGAGAAGCCAGCTAGGACAAAAACGAGCAACTAATAAAGTATTAATTAATATTAATAAAGAGACTCATTTTCATTCGTCTTCTTCTAATAAAGATTTAGTGGGCGTCAATTCTGTTATACCTGAAAGCTTAAAAGATATTTATGAATTAAATAAATTAGATGCTGAACAAAGCACTTCTCACCCACCTAAAACACAAAAATATAATATTACTGTGAAAAGTGGTTCAGAAAAGGGCAAAGAGATAACTCCATACAATTCAGCATCCAAAGTAAAAACAGATCAAACATCTAATAATAAAGATGCTCAATCTGTTAAAGAAGAGATTAATTATATTGCATATGATGGTTTTAATATTGGCTATCAGTGTAAAGTATTACAGCAAATATTGAGACGCTACACCACTAAAAATTATATTATCTCTTTTGATCAAATACCTTTAATAAAAAAGCAACTAGAAAGCGGATTAACCTTATATGACTTTGAAAGTGCTATTAATTATTTGATTCAGCAAGGCAAAACAATATCTATTAAAGATCTAGCTAACAATCTACCAAACTATCTAAGTAAAACTAATTCGAATTAATTTAACTGGCAACAGCTGTATTTAAATATACGGCTGTTGTTTTTTAGTGTTTAATTCTAGCCTCAATTAATTAATATAATTTGGGGTAAATCCGTGCATCTTGTCATATTGCTATTAAACCTAATCGTAAATTCTTTTATAGCTTGCTTTTTGAAAATTTGGTATCGACTTTTCGAATATCCGATTAAATGCTGTACCTCATAATTCCACATTCCTTTTACATAGCAAGAAACCAAGATAGTTCTATATGGTGTTCTGGGTCTATCTTCAATTTCATACATTGCTTTAACCGTGATATATGTCAATCTTTCAGCATCTCTTATTAGTTTATTCCAACTTTTAGGATATGGTTTTAACTTAGTAAAGTTTTCTGGTAGTAATTCAGTGTAGCATCTACCAGAAATAGCAATTAATTCATTAAAAGTATTTTTCAAGTAATCACTTGTCTTAATTGTTTCTATCTCTTTATTCGACATAAATATTTTTACCTCAATCAAATTAATTACAGCTTTACTTTTAAGACGTTAGCAAAAGTTAGCATCATCAAATTAAATGTTAATCCTAAAAATCAATTTAAGCTCATTTAAGCAAAATAAAATAGTCCACGTATGATTACACATGAACTACTTAAAAACGATAAACAGGCTATAAATTTTAAACATTCTATTCATTGAGGGATGCATAACCTGTTAAAGCCTGACATAAATCTATAAATAATATTAACAAACTACGCTCAACAACTATACAACTTGTGGGGCTTCTTTTTGTTTAAAAATATTAATCCACCAGTATTTACAATTACTTGAATATGAGAATAATTTTTCGGGTTTTATTAAGTCGACCCACTAACAAATTTAAGATGCTAAAAAGGACATCCCCACAATTTTGAGGGAATCTAATCCGACTGCTAAAAATTAGGCAGTCGAATCTCACGGCTGAAAATTCAGCAGTGAAAAATAAAAATGTTGCTACAAACTGTAACAACATTCAGACAATTTAAATTATTAACATAATGATGATACCTAGTATTATAGCATTCTAGCCAATTTCTTACATGAAAAAAGCGAGCCGATGTTGCTACGCTATACCAATTTTAACAGCCTTAAATAAACCCGTCCGCAACTCCCTATATTGCTAAAAATATTGCTAAAAACAATAATTTCATGAAGTTTGAAAACAATTCAGAAAATAAAAAATGCCTTAACATCAACGTTTTACAGCATTGATATTAAGACAACCATAACTCTATTGGGTTAGCTGGATTCGAACCAGCGCATGATGGTACCAAAAACCATTGCCTTACCACTTGGCTATAACCCAATCTTCAAACCTTTTACTTGATTGGTTCTATTTGAACGATCTCTCAACCGCTCAACAATTAATAGTATAGGGGAATCAAAAATAAAATGCAAGGGGAAATTTTACTTTTTCTTGATATTTTATTTTTTAATATAAAAGCCCTTTATCTAATTACGATTATACTAATCGTAATTAGTATAATCGTAATTATTCTAACTTTTTAGCCAAAATAAAGCACATCACAGTCGCTACCACACAGTAAGTAAATGAATTCCAATTTAAATTTGTAAGACTGCTATGCTTTAGCACCTGCCCTGCCGTCATCGATGATAAGGCAATCCCTACATTATAGAAAATTGCATTTAGCGTTGAAGCTAAGTTAATTGCGGCTGGATATTTTTTTGTTGCTTCATTTAAGAAGAAAACTTGTGCAGTTGAACCAAAAATCGCTACAGTAAAACCAAGGATAAAGATCCAGGTAATCCCAGTCACCTGATTCTGCAACATAATACCGAAAATGGCTAACAATATCAGATTTAATACATAAACAAAGCGCAGCTTCTTAAAACCATTCCCAGCTGCTATCCTGCCTGCCACTTGATTAGCAAAAATATCGACAACGCCAAGCAAAAGCAAGATCAAACTCAAAGTACTTAAATCAAACTTCAATTGTTGGTGAACCAGTGGACGAATATAAGTATAGTAGCCATAAAGAGTTGCCGCTCCACAGATAACGAAAATAATGCCATACCAAATCGTTTTATCTTTGAAGATTTGAGTCTGATCTCGATAATTGCCTTCACCAGCCTGCAGATTTTTAGGCAAAATTGTAAAAGCAACGATCGTTGCCACGGCGGTAATCACCGCACACATAATAAAGGCATCTTGCCAGCGCCAATGATCTGCAATTACGGTACCGAGTGGCACGCCAACTACGGAGGCAATACTAAAGCCGGTATAAATCCACGCAATCGTCATCGAGCGTTGCTTTTGATTATGCGACAATTGGTAAACAATTACGGAGAGAAGCGATTCAATCATCCCTGCCACTGAAGCAGTAGTTACTCTAGATAATAGCAACCAGCCAATATTGGGTGCGCATGAGCTCAAGATTGTCCCTATTAAAAAGATCAACAAAAGAGCTATCAGCAAATAATACTTATGAATTTTATTTGTAAACAACGCTAATAGTGGCGTCACAATAGCATAAGTCCAAGCAAAAGTTGAAACTAACCATGATATTTGACTAAGGGATTCATGATAAGATTTGGCAATCAAAGATAAGTTGCCCACTACCATAAATTCGTTGCATCCCAACATGAAAGCAATTAGCACGAACATTGCTGTTAGAATATGCAATCGGTGTACACTAATTTTTTCAGCCATATTTTCTCCTTCAACACAATGATAATGATTATTTTAGCAGAGAAATAGTTTTATTTTGGCTTTCATGCTATAACGACGAGGAATAAAAAAGACGTGTTGCTGGAACAACACGCCGGGGTATACCGACCATGATTAAAGCGGAAAACCTAAATTACAAAATTGTCATTTAAAGCTCGCTGTTTAACTTTTGGATGAATTAATAGCGGGCTTTTGGTTTACCTCAATAAATGAAGTAATTCTTTAATCTTCTAAAAAAGAGCAGGTTATTAACAACCTGCTCTTTTGCTTTCTACTTAGAAAATGAAAACTTGTTCATCCAGTTTTACTTGATATTTCAATTCTTTCAAATCAACATATGCACGTGCAACAGAGGTGTTTTCCTTATTAGTTCTAGTAATAATGATCTCATGATCGCTTGGCGTTTTAATCTTGATTGAACCATTCAAATCAAATGCAGCAGCCGAATTACGGAATTCCAAAAGTTTAATCAATGACTTAACTACTGGTCTTTGAACTTCCTTCTTAATCTCATCTAATTCATAGTAATGCCGATTAATATCTCTGCCTTCTTTTGTTTTTTCCAACAATTTGATGTCATTTTGTCCGGCTAATAACCCGACATAATAAATCTGTGGAATACCAGGTGCAAAGACTTGTAGTAATCGAGCTAAGAAATATCTTCGATCATCATTTCCTAGAGCAGAATAGTATGTCGTATTAATTTGATAAATATCCAAATTATGATATTCAGCACTAGAATACTTTTTCTTAACATTAGCCCCAATTTGATAAAGCTTCTTGGTAGTGTAATCAATTTGTTCATCCGTTAAAACATCTTTAGCGTCAACCACTCCTAAGCCATCATGCGTGTCTAGAGTAGTAAATTGTTTCATTGGACACTTCTTTAGCCACTTAGCTAGTTGCGTACTATCACCACTGTAAAGTGAATACAGGAGAACCATTGGAAGGGCAAAATCATAGATAAAGTAGCCATGCTTAGCAACTTTAAATGGCATCGTGTAATGCTCATGAATTTCCGGGAAGATAGTGGCTGGAGTGTCTTTCAAATAATCTTTTACCTGATTAAGCAATGTCCAAATTTCTGGCTCTACAAAGAAATCGTTAGTATCTAGCTTTTTAATCGCATATGCAAAAGCATCTAGTCTAATCAAACTTGCCCCATGCTTAGCAAGATTCTGCAAATTTTCCTTAATAAAGTTTTGAGTAACTTTAGTTCGAACATCCAAGTCCATTTGATCAGGGCCAAATGTATTCCACATTTTTTCTTGACTGTCATCTACAAATTTTATTTCTTGGTATGGTGCTTTATCTTTTCGTTTATAGATCAAGTCCACATCCCTTTGAGTAGGACGACCTATTGGCCAAAACTTGTCCCAGCTTAAAAACAAATCACTATACTTGCTTTCGTTATGCTTCTTTTGAAAGTCTTGGAAATACTCAGAATGTTTTGATAAATGATTGATCATAAAATCAAACATTAAATAATATTGTTGACCTAACTTTTCCACATTTTGCCATGTACCAAATTTAGGATCAACCACATCATATCTCGTTGGTGAAAAGCCACGATCACCATTTGAAGGAAAAATTGGTAATAAATGAATTCCACCAATTGCCTTTTTAAAATATTTATCCATGACATCAGATAAATCTTGAAGATTGTGTCCTAAACTATCTGGATAAGTAATCAACATTGCTTTATTTTGTAACTTCATCTTTTATTCCTTTGCTATTTACAAGAAAAGGCTCAATCTTTCAAAATAAGATCGAACCTTAAAATTATTTTTGATCATTGAGGAAAAAGCCGATTTATAAAGAGAGGGGGAAAGTTTTAATTATTATAAATGGCCATAGTTGAATCTTTATCGAAGAAGTGTGCCTTGTTAACATCAAAGCCCATCTTTACATGATCACCTGGCTTGTGGTAATCACGTGAATTTACATCTGCTACGAATTCTGTTCCGTCAACTTTTTGATACAGTTGAATTGTAGCACCTAATAATTCAGAAACTACTACTGTAGAATCGATTACTGCATCTGGCCAAGTTTCCAAGAAGGCTTGTTCTGAATGAATATCCTCTGGTCTAATACCAAATACAATATCTTTGTCATTATAGCCTTGGTCATCAAGCATTTTGGCCTTACCTTCGGGAATGCCAATATTCAAACCCTTACCATCCGAAATTCGGCCATCTTTATAGTGAACATTGAAGAAATTCATCTGTGGAGAGCCAATGAAACCTGCTACAAACATGTTCTTTGGTTTGTTATAAACTTCTAATGGCGTACCGATCTGTTGCACCTTACCTACAGACATAACCACTACTCGGTCAGCTAAAGTCATCGCTTCGGTTTGATCGTGTGTTACATAAATAGTCGTTGTTCCTAAACGTTGATGTAGCTTAGCGATTTCAGCACGCATTGATACACGCAACTTCGCATCAAGGTTTGAAAGAGGCTCATCCATCAAGAAGATTGGTGCATCCCGCACAATTGAACGTCCCAAAGCAACACGCTGACGTTGACCACCTGAAAGAGCTGCGGGTTTCTTCTTTAAATAGCTAGTCAAACCCAAAATTTCAGCTGCGTGCTTTACTTTTTTATCAATATCTTCCTTAGAATAATGTCTAAGCTTTAATCCAAAGGCCATGTTGTCATAAATAGTCATATGTGGATACAAAGCGTAGTTCTGGAAAACCATCGCAATATCTCTGTTCTTTGGAGCAACATCATTCATGACTTTATGATCAATCTCAAGCGTACCTTCGGTAATATCTTCCAAACCGGCAATCATTCTTAATGTTGTTGATTTACCACAACCTGAAGGACCGACAAAAACGATAAATTCCTTATCTTTGATGTGCAAATCAAAGTCATTTACAGAATACTTGTCATTGCCATCATATTTTTTATAAATATGGTTTAAATCTACTTCTGTCATTTTTCATTTCCTTGCTAATTTACCTTTTTAAGCATTGCTTGTTTTATTCCAGCAACAAAAGTAACAATACTTAAAGTCTTACTTTGACTAAAGAGTTCAAAGCTCGAATTATCAATCACCAATGTCAATTTATGATTATCTGGATGCCATGAAACAGTTTTAATAAATACAGGTGAATGAATTTCAATTACATATTGATCTTCTTTTTTGCGAGTAATGTGAATCTCACCATTATCGCCTTTTAATATCAAACTATGATCAATAGGAATTTCTTCAGTTAATTTATAACTGCCTAAATCAATATCTTGACTGTCAGATAATGACATATCATTTATTGTTCCAATTGGTTTTTGGATTAATTGACCATTAATTGTAGTCAGCATTCTTGGGATCCCCATCATACCGTTCCAAAGATGACCGGATTCTTCAAGATAGTTAACATGATCAGCACTTCTCAACCAAGGAATAATAATTCGATTGTCTTTTTCATCTACAAAGCTTTGAGAAGCATAGAAGTCATCGCTATCATCTAAACGATGTTGTTCTTCTAACTTAAACTTAAAGTTTTGCCAATCCATATGTCCCTTAGCAAGATAAACAACACTATTTCTGCCATCGCCTAAAATTACACTAAAGGCTAAATAATCTTGACCATTAATATTAAAGTAATCGGGACATTCGGTCATAATGCCGTATTCTTCACCTTGAAGCAAAACAGATTTAAATGACCAATGAAGCAAATCATCTGATTCAAATAAAACTAAGCTACCATGTTTTTCAAGTGCTGCGGCAACCACACAATAATACTTGTCACCGTGCTTAAAGACCTTAGGATCACGGAAGTTGCTATCGTCTGTTTCTCCAGGCAAATCTGCTACCGTCATTACTGGGTTATTTTCATATTTCTTAAAATCAACACCATCATCCGAAACAGCTACACATTGAGTTTCCGTAATTTGACCATTTTCATCTACATGTCCTGTATAAAGAACATATAACTTGCCATCTTTTTCAATAGCTGAACCTGAAAAAACACCGGTTTTGTCATATTCATGATCAGGTTTCATAGCAATTGGCATGTCTTCCCAATGAAGACCATCCTTGCTGCGAGCGTGTCCCCAATGCATGTTGTCCCAATGTGGGGCATAAGGATTATATTGATAATATAGTTGACAGTAATTCTTATAATGAATCAATCCATTAGGATCATTGATCCAACCCACTGGAGCAGTGAAATGAAAAAGTGGCCGCAATTCATCATTATCAATTTTTCTTATTTTTTCATATAAGTAAGAATTTTCTTTCATTATTTATCACCATTACCTGCAGAACCCATTCCTTGAGTAAGGTACTTTTGGAAGAAGATATAAACTAAAACCAAAGGAACAGTAGAAATGGTCAAAATAGCCATAACTTGATTCATGTAAACTGGGTTCGTGCTGTTAATATTTGTAATAGCTACTTGCAATGGAAATTGATCAGAATTGGTCAAAACCATTAATGGCCATACATAGTCGTTCCAACTACCTATGAATGATAGTGTTCCAACTGTTGCAACTGTAGGAAGCGTCATTGGCAAAAGGATATTCCAGAAAATTCTTAGATTACTTGCCCCATCTAGTTCAGCAGCTTCTGTAATACTATCTGGAATTGCTGCGAAAGCATTTCTAAACATGTAAATATAGAATGGACTAGACATACCTGGCAAAATAACTGCCAAAGGCGTATTCAAAATACCAATAGTTTTAGCAATTTGGAATTGCTGAATTAAAAGTGTAGTACCTGGGATAACCAATAATGCAATTAATAAACCAAAGAGTAGTTTGCGTCCTGTAAAGTTGAATTTTGCGAAACCATAACCAGCTAAAGCATTTACTACAATTGAACCTATCGTTACACTTGTTGCATAAAATACACTGTTTAAAATGTATCTCATTACTGGAAATCTATGGAAGATGCTTACATAAGCTTTGCCCCAATCAGAAATATGACCTGAAGGCAAGAATGCCTTAAAGTTACTGATGTTGGCATAAATTTGAGATTCAGGTTTCATTGAAGAAACGATCATCCAAACCAATGGGAACAAGAAGAATAAAGCTAAAATTGTAATTAACACTGTAGTCCAGATCACGTGAAATCTTCTACGTGTCATAAATTTATGCATTCTCGTCACCTCCGGCGTTTGTGATCTTTCTTTGAATAATAGTAAAGATAATAATGATAATGCCGTAAATTACACTCATTGCACTTGCATAGCCTAATTGACGATCAGTAAACCCAGTACGATAAATGTAATAGATTGGTGTCATAGTTGCATTTTGTGGGCCACCTTGGGTCATGATCATTGGTTGAATCATCAAGTTGAAAGCACTAATGAAAGTCGTCGTTAAGATCATCATTGAAGTAGGTTTAAGCATTGGCAAAGTGATATGTAAAAATCTTTGCCAACTATTTGCTCCATCCAATTCAGCTGCTTCATAAAGTGAATCTGGAATATTTTGTAATCCTGCTAAAAAGATTAACATCTGATAACCAGCACCCTGCCAAGCAGATACCCCAATGATGGCAAACATAGCTTGCTTAGGTGAAGTTAAAAATGGCTGTGGTTTAATGTGAAAAATACCCAAAATACCATTTAACAAGCCTTGGTCAGGATTAAGAATATACATCCAAAGAATTGAGACAACAGTCAAAGATACAACTTGTGGTGCAAAGAATGAAATCTTAAAGAATGTATTTCCGGGACGCTTTTTATTAACAATTAAAGCTAATCCTAAAGCCGCACCAACTTGAATCGGCATAATAAAGATAACGAATTGTGCAATATTTTTTAAACTTTGTAAAAAGACAGGATCTTTAAAAGTATTAATGTAATTTGTAAAACCTACATATTGCTTAGCCCATGGTGTCAAAATATTATAGTTCGTAAAAGAATAACTAAATGACATCAAAAATGGGATGATTAAAAATGTTAGTAAAATTAGAATAGCTGGGAAAACGTACAGCCACCCAATTTGTCTCTTTATACCTTTAACTTGCATAAAGATTCCCCTTTACTTCTCTATTTCTCAAGGTACTTTTGAATAACTTTAGCTTGTTCGTTCATTACCTTTTGTACATTAGGATTCTTCTTGTACAAAGTTACATTTTGAACAGTATCAGCAAATGTTCTAGTTACTTGTGGGTAGTTAACTAAAACTGGACGAGCATGACCCGTAGTTTGGTTTTGCTTAATGAAGAATCTCATTTGTTCATTAACTTTAGGCATCATCATCTTAGATACACTCTTACGTGCTGGCAAAACAGTGTTAGCCATATCGGTGCGGTACATACACTTCTTACTCATTAAGAAGTTAATCAAAGCACCAGCTGCCTTCTTGTTCTTAGCTGTAGAAGACATTGCGTATTGCCATGAGCCTGTTGGTGAAACTTGCTTATGAGTAGCTGGAGATACAGGATATGGCATTACGCCCCATTGCAAATTCTTGTATTGGTTTTGCAAAGTTTGAACTTCCCAAGTACCAGTCATCATCATGGCATATTTGCCAGTTTCAAAACCTTTATCCTTTGGTGAAATAGTAGTGTAACCATCCTTAACCATGTCTTGAATTAATTGGAAGGCTGAAGTAGTTTGCTTGGAATTAAAGTAGCCAACTGCCTTAGTGCCAGCAGGATTAGTAATGCTACCACCAGCTGACCATACAAATGGTGCTAATGAATAAAGAGCCATTTCTGAGTGGTCATTCAAGTTCATATTAATTGCTGGTTCATGGAAGTGATTTTTAAGTCTCTTACAAATATCTTTAAATTGAGTCCAAGTCCATGGATGCTGTAAAGTAGCAATTTCTGAATCTTTAATCCCAGCCTCTTTGAACATCTTCTTGTTGTAATAGATGCCGATGCTTGATTCTGAATAGCCAGCAGCATATAACTTACCTTTATAAGTACCTTGTTTAATAATGGTTGGTAAGATATCTTTCTTGTTAGTAATATATTTATCAATTGGTTGAATAATCTTTGAATGAGCATAAGCAGCAGTGTTAGGACCATCCAAAGTTAAAACATCTGGCAAACTTCCGGAGTTCAAAGCGGCATTAACTTTATCTTCATAACCACCACCTGAACCAGAACGTGGAATAAATTGAACTTTGGCTTTATAGCCGTGTTTGTTTTCTTTATTAAAGTCATTAACATTCTTTTGAAGAGCCTTACCTTCAGGGTCAGTATTTGAAACGTGTACCCACATTGTCACGTTCTTACTGTTGCTGCTCCCTTGGTTATTGCTACATCCTGCTAAAACTAGTGCTGCAATAGCGGCAACTGTTGCAACTCCTAATTTCCACTTTTCCATAGTATCTCTCCTTTGAAACGTTTCAATTCTATTCAAAAAAATAAAACGCTTCTTATCTCTAACATAATTCTAATTAATTGAAACGTTTCTATTTTGCCTTAAAAAATAATCATTAGCACAAAACTATTTTCATTTCTTTTTTTGGAAACGTTTCAACTTACATTTAAATAATAATACCGCTTTCATAACTTGTCAACAGTTATTTTGTGGTATTTCCATCAACATATCTTACTGGGTACATTTTAGCTTCATTTTTCAAACTAGGATCCGCAATTTTGCGTAAAACTAAGTCAACTGCACCATTGACCAATTGCTCAACAGGTTGGGCAATTGTAGATATCCCTAATGGAAGATCTGAGGACAAATTCATCCCATCAAATCCTATTAATTGAATATCTTCAGGAACTCTATATCCATATTGATTTAAAATTTTTCTTAATTTCAACAATAATGAATCAGTATGACAAAAAATTCCATCAATTTCTGGATTATCTTTTAACATCTCTAAAAGATACGGTGTAAAGTCTTTTACAGGTTCTTGCAAAAAGATCTCTTTATAATCAATTCCCATATCCTCGAGATAATCTCTAAAACCATCTCTTCTTAGCATAGTCCCATTAAGATATTTACTATGACTACCAACATAAGCTAAGTTTCTAGCACCATGCTCTAGCAATTCTTTAGC
The DNA here is from genome assembly GCF_002554115.1 of Lactobacillus sp. UMNPBX4. Taxonomy (NCBI): domain Bacteria; kingdom Bacillati; phylum Bacillota; class Bacilli; order Lactobacillales; family Lactobacillaceae; genus Lactobacillus; species Lactobacillus sp. UMNPBX4. Next base: position 2,053 of record NZ_PCZF01000003.1, on the reverse strand, counting down.
AGCTAATTTTCCGCCTTCATAATTATCCGATGTAACATAAGATACTTTTTTATCAAAATAACGGTCTAAACTAACGAATGGAATATTGGAATAAATATATTGACCAATATCACTGTAGGTAATCGCAATAATTGCATCAATTTTATTTTGCTTCAGCATCTTAATATGTTTTGCTTCTTCTGCTGGATTACCGTTAGAATTACATAATAATATTTTATAGTCTTCATTATCTAAACGTTTTTCTACATAATAAGCGAATTCTGAGAAAAATGGATGCCAAACTGAAGGCAAAATAAGAGCTATGGTTCTTGAGGAATTGGTCTTCAATCCTCTAGCATATTCATCTGGAATATAATTTAATTCTTTAATTGCTTGATTAACCTTAACTAGAGTACTTTCTTTAACTCCTGGCACATGATTAATCACACGAGAAACCGTACCTACTCCTACCCCTGCTCTTTGAGCAACATCCTTCATAGTTGCCACTTTTATCACCTCTTTTTTTCACTTTCTTTTTCATTATACTTCAATAATCTTTTTTCAACTAATTCATTAATTCAAAATTGTTGGTAAAAATGCCTGCTACGCCGCGTTTCATATATTTTTTAGCCAATTTAGGATTATCCACAGTCCAAATGCGCTGTGTAATTTTGCTTGGCAAGTACCAATGTGGATGAATTGCCGCAAAATGATTTTTTCTAACAAATCTTTGTGGAAAAATAACCGGAACTTTGGTTAAAAAGCAATATTGCTGATGCGGATCGATTTGCTGGCAGTTTTTTAACGTTTGATAATTAAAAGACGAAAAGATAATGGGATGCACGAAGCGATACTCTTTTACCAATGCCAAAACAATAGCTTCGATTCCCTTATCGTGAATCTTATTAGTCTTGAACTCTAAGTTAATGTACAAATCTTTATCCTGCAAAATTTCAAAAAGTTCTCTCAACATAGGTACAGGCTCACCATTTTTCAGATGAAACTTCCTGATCTCATTCAACGTATAATCCTTGATATAGCCACTACCATCAGTTGTCCGATCAATCTCTTCGTCATGCATAACTACGGGGACTTTATCTTTAGTCATATGCACGTCAAACTCAACGCCTTCTGCACCATGCTTTGCTGCATAGCGAAACCCTTCTAAAGAATTTTCTGCAAACTTCACCGGCAAGCCTCGGTGAGCAAAAATAATTGTTTCTGTCATATTTTACCCTACAAAAAAATACCACCTTACGGCAGCATCCCTTTTTCAAAATTAATCTAACACAATTGCACCTTGAGTTGCCAATGCATCACGTACAAGAGTCTTAACATCTCTTCTAATAACCATACCATCAGTTTCTTCAATATATTCCTTATATTGAGGACTTTGTACATGCTTATCATATGCGTCATCGTTTGCATAAACTTCAACAAAGTTCCATTCGTTAGGATTATCCTTGTTAGTACCTGACATCATAATTTCCATACCTGGTTCAGATGCAATGCTGGTAGTCATTTCCTTCTTAACTGAATGTGAGAACTTTTCAGCATCTTTCTCTTTAACTTCAACAGTTACCAGACGCATAACGAAATTATCTGCATAGCTGTTCAAAGCCTTTTGTGCATGAGTAGTGATTACTTCTGGCTTTAAGTTGATGATCTTCTTGTCAGTGCTAATGCTATCTACAGTTTCTTCAAAATCTACTGCTGACATTGATGCGATGTGCACGTCTTCAGCTTCCTTGTTACGGAATAATTCGATCTTGTAATTGTCTTCACCCTTAGCATCATCATGAGCGCTACCAATTACTAAAGTTCCTTCTTCAGCTGGGATAGAATCGCGCATATACTTTTCAGCCTTGCGAATATATTCATCGCGATCATTTTCTGCAATATTTAATTTAGTAATTTTAAAAATTGGTGTTTCATCCATTTTTCTTGCCTCGTTTTTTATTCTTTACATACTCAATTATAAGCTAATGTGAAAAAATGAACTCTTTATTTTTCAGTTAACGAAAATTGCAATTTCAAATTGAACACTTTTGAAAATTAAATTCTGTATATTGAA
>NZ_PCZF01000039.1:0-15332 GCF_002554115.1 Lactobacillus sp. UMNPBX4 | reverse complement strand
GAATGGACTTTTTATTTTTTATCAAGTGTTCAATTTAATTTTACAATCGGCGAAAATTATTTATTTGTTTTGATCTGAAAAAATTAGTCCTTAACAACGTCCTTAGCGTTCAACCATTGACTCTTGTTGAGCTTAACGATCTTCTTGCCGTTAGTCTTCTTAACTGCTTTAGCAGTGAAAGTTGAACCCATTGAAACTTTCTTAACGATCTTCTTGCCGTTAGCGTTTAAAACGTTAACTTTTTGATTCTCGGTGTCTTTTACAACAACGAAGATCTTGTCGCCTTTCTTGATTGAAGGGTTAGTAGGAGCAACTTCTGAAACACCAAGCTTTGGAGCAGTGAAAGTAGCAGCTTCACTAACTGAAGCACTAACACCTAATAAACTCATTGAAGCAACTGCAACTGAAACAACTTTAACTAATTTCTTTGAATCAAACATGATCCTATAATAACGTTTATGCCAAGTTTTAATTATAAAAAGTAAAAAATAAAAAAACAAAAATTTTTGTTATAAAAAATCCAGGTGCTTATTAAAACATCTGGATTTAAGTCTTAATCGGTAAAATATTGCAAAATATCTTCTTCAGTTAAAGTCTTTTTGTCTTGTCCATTAACATCTAAAACAATTTTTCCACTATTTAGAATAATAGTGCGGTTGCCATATTTAATGGCATCTTTTAATTGGTGGGTAATCATGATGCAAGTTAAATGTTCTTTTTTAACAACCTTGTTGGTTAATTCTAGGAGTTGCCGACTGGTATTTGGATCTAGAGCAGCAGTATGTTCATCAAGTAAAAGGAGTTCAGGCTTTTTGATAGTCGCCATCAAGAAACTGAGAGTTTGTCTTTGACCACCAGATAAATTGCCGACAAAAGTATTTAACCGTTCATTTAAGCCATTGGGTAGTTGAGCTGTCTCACGCTTAAATTCTTCTAAATGCTGGTCCAATCCACGTAAATGCAATCCACGTTGTTGCCCGCGTTTAGTAGCCAGCAGTAAATTTTCGGCAACGGTCATTCTAGGTGCAGTTCCCATTTTTGGATCTTGGAAAACCTGTGCAATATATTTTGCCCGTTTTACCTCAGATAAATTAGTTAAATCGCGCTCTTTTAAAATAATTTTCCCGCTAGAGGGAAAAATAGAACCATTGATAATGTTAAGTAACGTAGACTTCCCGGCTCCGTTAGTTCCAAGTAGGGTGATAAAGTCACCATCGTTTATTTTTAAATTGATATTTTTAAGAATATTTTTTTCTTCGCTAGTTCCAACGTTGACTGTGGTAGTGATATTTTGTAAATCTAAAATTGTACTCATGGCTTAGTCACACCTTTTTTCAATAATTTACGAGTATGAAATTTCTTTTCAAATAAAGGCAACATCATGCAGATGGCTAAAATAATTGCTGAAATCAACTTGAAGTCGTTGGTGCTGAAACCAAGTTGCAATACTAATAATAGAATCAAACGATAAATAATGCTGCCGATGACTACGGCAATTAGTCGTGCTGTTAAAGATAAATTGCCGTAAACCACTTCACCAATAATAATTGCAGCTAAGCCAATAACCATCGTTCCGATTCCCATATTAACATCGGCATAGCCGCCATTTTGCCCTAATAATCCGCCGGCTAAACCAATTAAACCGTTAGATAGCATTAGGCCGAGAATTTTCATGTTATCGGTATTTATGCCTAATGATTGAGCCATTTTTTCATTATCACCGGTAGCGATAAAGGCTTGTCCAAGATCGGTATTTAAGAAAAGTGCTAGCAATAAAATAATAAAAATGGCGAAAAGTAATCCAACTACAATAGTAGGAAAATTATCGGGCAATCTTTGTAAAAATTTTTCGTTCAGCAATGTAGCTTTATTAAGCAGGCCGACATTTGCTTTCCCTAAAATACGTAAGTTGACAGAATAAATTCCGGTCATAGTTAAAATCCCAGCTAATAAAACGGGAATTTTGCCTTTGGTGTAAAGCAGCCCAGTAATTAAGCCTGTGAGCATTCCACCTAAAAAAGAGAGGATAGTGGCGATAATTGGATTAACGCCATGAACTAGTGCGCTGATACAGATAGCTGCACCAAAAGGAAAAGTACCCTCGACGGTCATATCAGGGAAGTTCAGGATTCTAAATGTTAGGAAAAGTCCAAGAGCCAATATTCCCCATAAGAGCCCTTGACCAATAGTTGAAGTAATTAAACTCATTTGATAATTCTTCCTTTCTTTTGTGCGGCAGATAAAACAGAAGCTGGAATATGAATATTTAATTTCTCTGCAGTTTTAGCATTAATTACTGTTTCGTAATGAGTTACTCGTTTAACGGGTAAGGTTGCCGGATTTTTACCGTGCAAAACTTGTCCCGCCATTCTACCAGTTAAAAGTCCCATGTCGTATTGACTAACACAGCGAGTTGCTAGTCCGCCTGATTTAACCATTGTATCTGCGGCAGGAAAGACCGGAATCTTCACTGCGTTTGTTGCTTTAAGTAGCGTGGCAATTCCTGAAGCTACGGTGTTATCAGTTGGCACATATACTGCCTGAACTTTTCCAGCTAAGGTTTGAGCGACTTGTTCGATATCATTGGTAGAAGTAATGGTATAAGGTGTAACATTTAGACCTTGTTTTTCTGCGAGCTGTTTAAATTCTCGATATTCTGAAGTAGAAGAATCATCGCTAGAAGTATAAACAACGCCAACTTTTTTTAGATCAGGCATAATAGTTTTCATTAATTTAAGTTGAGCCGCAATTGGTTGTCTGTCTTGAACCCCAGTGATTTTGCCACCAGGACGAGCTAAACTTTTGACTAGATGTGCACCAAGAGGATCGCTAACAGCTCCCATGATTACCGGTGTATCTCCCGGAGTATTGGCTAAAGACTGAACTGCTGGCGTAGCGATTCCGATAGTTAATGCGGCATGTTCCCCGATAAAGCGATCACCCATTGATTTTAGATTGCTTTGGTCGCCTTGGGCATTTTGAAAATCAATTTTAATATTTTTACCTTCAAAATACCCTTCTTCTTTGAGCCCTTGAATAATTCCCCGATGAATTTGATCTAAAGCAGGGTGACTCATAGTTTGTAAAATTCCTACAGTTGGTTGTTTTTGTTCTGCTTTTTCTTGGTTTGTTTCAGAAATGAAAGCCACAATCAAAAAAGCAAAAAGAGCAATAAGCGTTCCAATTAATCTTTTCATTTTTAAACCTCAAACAAAAAAAGCATTTCCTCTTGACGGGAAATGCTTAAAACAAAACCCGCACGTTTATTTTCCGTGCGGGTAATTTTCATGAAGATTTACCAGCACAGACGCGATCGTATGAGCCGCATCTGTACCTTAAGCGTGCAGAAACAACTCTAGTGCTGGAATTGCCAACGATTGAGTACTACATTCTTAAACATGATAAATCTTCCTTTCGTCTAAAATACTTGTTGCTCAAATTTTAAAGAAAGGTGAGAAAGATGTCAATTATTTTTTTCTTAATGATAGCTGGTATAATTAATACCCAGCTATAAAAAATAGAAGGGAATGACTTCATTGCGCTATCAACAAATTATTTTCGATGTAGATGATACGATCATCGACTTTGCTGCTACGGAAGATTTTGCTTTACACAGCCTTTTCAACGTTCATCACTGGCAATTAACGCCAGAACTTCAACGCCAATATCATGCCTATAATCAAGGATTATGGCGCAAGCTTGAACAAGGTGAAATAACCTATGAAGAACTAAGTGAGATGACTTTTCACGATTTTATTAAGGAGCATTTCGGTTTAGAAATTGATGGTCAAAAGATGATGAATGAATATCGTTCCTACTTTGGTGAAGCCCACCAATTGCTTCCCGGAGTAGAAGATACTCTTAAGTTTGCTAAAAAACAGGGCTATAAATTAACCGTTTTAAGTAATGGCGAAAAGTTTATGCAAAATCATCGCTTAGAATTAGCGGGCGTGAAGAAATATTTTGATTTAATTGTTACTTCGGAAGAAGCTCATTATTCTAAACCTAATGTCCATGCCTTTGACTATTTCTTTAGCCGCACGGAAATTGGTCCTAATGATACGGTCTTTTTTGGCGATGGTTTACAATCAGATATTTTAGGAGCTGAAAGATATGGCTTTGACAGTATCTGGTACAATCACCGTCATCGTAAAAACACCTTGAATTTACATCCCAAGTTTGAAGTGGAAAATTATCCTGAATTTGTTAAATTAATGCAAAATGATTTTGAGAAGAAGTACTAATCGTTGTACTTCTTTTTCTTTAGAATAATTGCCCAAATAATTGTCAAATATTCATGCCCCAGATACCGCTGATTAAAGTCGGAATAGCAATGATTAAAGCAACGGAATTCAGATATTTCATTAAGTGATTCAAATGGCTGTCCATCATGGCGGTGAATAAGCCACTGATTGAATTCAATAGATCCGTATAAACATGGATCATCTTAGTCAGTTGCGCTTGTTTAGTCATTAAACTGGCAATGTCGGCAGAGGAAGCAAGTTGATTCTTTTTTAGATATTCACCAAAAGAGCGTAAGCTTTCTGTTTGATCATCTAATGTGTGTTTGAGGTAGACTAGTTCTCTAGTTAAGTCAGTAACTTTTTTAAGTTCTTTAGTTTTAGTTGTTTCACGTGCAACGGAATCTAAATAATCTATTTTTCTTTTGACAGCATTTAGTTTTTGGTTGATATGATCAAGCTGACTAAATAAATTAGCAAAAATAGCAGAATCTAAATCCCATTGGCTGGTTAATTGTTTAATATCGGAAGCAGTTAAGTTGCTTTTCAAAATTAAGAAAGATTTTTCAGGCATATTATTCACCTCACATTGATTATTTAGTTTAAGATTATCATGTGAGTAGTTATAGACAGATAAGATTAGCTTGAAAGCAAACTTTTTTAGAAAAAATTAAGGAAAAACATATATGGAATTACATTCAATTACAGATACTTATACTTTGAACAATGGCGTTAAGATTCCCGTAATCGGCTTCGGTACTTGGCAAACTCCAAGTGGTGAAGTAGCCAAGGAATCAGTTTTAGCCGCATTGAACGCTGGCTACCGTCATATTGATACCGCTGCAGCTTATGGCAATGAAGAAAGTGTTGGCGAAGCAATTAAGAAGAGCGGCGTTAATCGTCATGATTTATTTGTTACTACTAAGTTGTGGAACGCGGATCACGGCTATGACAAGACAAAGAAAGCAATCGACACTAGTTTAGAAAAGCTTGGTCTGGATTACTTAGATATGTATTTAATTCATTGGCCAAATCCTGCTAACATGCGTGATCATTGGGCAGAGTTAAATGCCGAAAGCTGGCAAGCGATGGAAGAAGCTGTCCAAGCTGGTAAGATTCGTGCAATTGGTGTGTCTAACTTTAGAAAGCATCACTTGGATGAATTGATGAAGACAGCAGAAATTAAGCCAGTTGTTAACCAGAACTACTTAAACCCAAGCGATTTGCAACCGGAAGTTACTGCAGCAAGCAAGGAATACAATATGCTTAATGAAGCTTACAGTCCATTAGGTACAGGTGGTTTGCTTGGTAATGAAACAGTAGGTGAAGTTGCTGAACATTATGGTAAGTCTCCAGCCCAAGTGTTAATTCGTTGGTCGCTGCAACATGGATTTTTGCCATTGCCTAAGTCAGTTCACCCTAAATATATTGCAGCTAATGCAGATGTATTTGATTTTGAAATTAGTCCAGAAGACATGGCCAAGTTAGATGATTTGCGTGGAGCAAGCAAGTTGGCTAACGATCCTGATCAAGTTGATTTTTAATGAAATTAATTAAAAAAGCCGCCCAGAGGGCGACCAGTTTTGCTACTTAAAGTAGTTCTTTAGAAGATCTAAAAGAAACTTAAGCAGTTTTTTCACGTACTTTGGAGGTACGACGAAATTAAAGATTATAAATTGACGTGTATACAGCTGGTTACTGTACGTCGACGTGTGGCTCTGCTATTGCAGGGCTTTTTTGTTTAAGGTGAAAAAATGAAGAAAATTACAATAGGAATATTAGCTCACGTTGACGCGGGTAAAACTACGTTATCAGAGGCTCTGCTTTATACAGCAGGAAACTTGCGCAATTTGGGCCGAGTAGATAATGGAGATGCGTTTTTAGATACTAATTCGCTTGAGAAAAAGCGCGGCATTACGATTTTTTTACATGCTGCTAAACTGACGACTAAAGATTTAGATGTTACTTTATTGGATACCCCAGGGCACGTTGACTTTGCGGCGCAGACTGAGGAGACGCTTGGCGTACTAGATTATGCCATCTTAGTGGTCTCAGCTACAGATGGTGTAGTTAGTTACACTAAGGCGTTATGGCGACTGCTCCAGCGTTATAACGTGCCGACCTTTATTTTTGTTAATAAAACTGATATTGCGGGTATTGATCTCAAGCAGGTTTTAGCTGATATTCAAGAGAATCTTGATCAGGGATGCATTGATTTTAATAAGATCGATGATGATTTTTATGAAAATATCGCTGCAGTTGATGACGACTTGCTGGAAAAATATTTAGATGGACAGGCAATTGAAGTGGCTGATATTCAGAAATTGGTTTTACAAAGACAGGTATTCCCTGTGTTCTTTGGTTCAGCATTAAAGCTTACTGGCATTCCTGAATTTTTAGCTGGCTTAGATCAATGGACGAAAGAAAAGGCATTTAGTTCAGACTTTAAGGCAAGATGTTTCAAGATTTCCCATGATCAAAAAGGTGAGCGTCTATCATGGTTGCGGGTTTTAGGTGGCAGCTTAAAAGCTAAAAGCATGCTGGGTGATGAGAAAATCAACCAATTACGCAACTATAACGGCGCCAAGTTCAATGTGGTGCCTGAAGCAACGACTGGGGATGTTGTAGCAGCTACTGGTCTAAAAGATACTTATCCCGGTGAAGGAATTGGCACGGCAGATACGCACGCGTTCTTTAAGCCTGTTTTGACATATCGGGTAAATCCTGGTGAGCATGACATTCCTGAATGTTTAAAGGCGTTGAAAGTTTTAGAAGATGAAAATCCGCAATTACATGTAACTTGGTCAGAACATTTACAAGAGATTCATGTCCAAGTAATGGGAGAAATCCAGTTAGAAATATTAGAGCAGCTTTTGCAGGAGCGATTTAGTTTAGCAATCAGCTTTGAACAAGGCAATATTTTATATAAAGAAACAATTACTAAACCGATCGAAGCTGTCGGACACTTTGAACCATTGCGCCATTACGCGGAAGTTCACCTACTCCTTGAACCAGGTTCCGAAAACAGTGGCATTATTTTTGAAAATAAGTGTGATTTGGAAGTTCTAACTAAAAATTGGCAGCACCAAATCATGACAGCATTAAAGTCTAAGGAACATTTAGGTGTTTTAACCGGCTCGCCAATTACAGATATGAAAATTACCTTGATCGGTGGGAAGGGCAGTCTAGTGCACTCAGTCGGTGGTGACTTTAGAGAGGCGACGTATCGCGCCATTCGTCAGGGTTTGATGGAGTTGAAAGTTAGAAATGAGCTGCAGCTGCTTGAGCCTTGGTATGATTTTCATTTAGAGGTTGAGCAGGATCAAGTGGGCCGTGCTTTGAATGATATTCAGCGGATGCATGGTAAGTTCGATACGCCTGAAAATAATGGAAATCGAACGATTATTAATGGATCTGCACCAGTTAGTGAGATGCGAGATTATGCGACTGAAGTGCGTAGCTATACTCATGGTCAGGGAATATTTGAATGCGTAGTCAAAGGATATTTGCCATGTCATAATGCGGATGAAATAATTGCAGCGAAAGACTATGATCCTGTGTCTGATTTAGAAAATACACCAAACTCTGTATTTTGTTCTCATGGAGCAGGGCATACAGTAACCTGGGATCAAGTGCCGCAGACCGCACATTATCCTTATAGTTACCCATTAGATTAGAGAAAAATTCTTGCGTAAACTGAAATATATGATTACCTGTGAAAGAAATTTCATTTTGCCCTGTAAATAATGAAAGATAACCGCTTACATAGTAAGATAAAACTATGATAGAAAGGTTGATATTAATGACTACAATTCCTTTTAAAGCCGTAGCAGTTGATATGGACGGAACATTTTTAACAGAAAAAAAGACTTTTGATCACGAACTATTTGGCAAAATCCTAAAAAAATTACAAGCAAATAACATTCCATTTATTTCAGCAACGGGTAATCAATTAATTCGTTCACATGAATACTTTCAAGAATTCACTAGTGGAATTGATTACGTATCTGAAAATGGTGCAATTCTAGAAGTCGATGGCAAAGTAATCAAAAGAACTGCGCTTGACTATGATATTGCTCAAAAACTACTCAACTTTATTCAAACCGAATATCCAGAAGCAATTATCATGGTTAGTGCAGAACATCATTGTTACATCTTGAAGAGCATGGATAAGGCAACTAAAGACGATATTCGAATTTATTATCGTAAGGTAGAAGAAATCGATAAATTTACTGATATCGATCCAAGCGATGCTATTTTGAAGGTTTGTCTGACTGCCGATGATGAATTGGCTACGATTATTCAAGATCGTTTCAATGAAAAGTATGGCGATTACGTTCGCGGCACTAGCAGCGGCAATATGACGATCGATTTGGTACACAAAGGCATCAACAAAGCTAAAGGTGTAGCTGATATGCTTAAGTACTATCATATTGATCAAAAAGATTTAATTGCCTTTGGTGATGGTGAAAATGATATTGGCATGCTTAAGGCTTGTGGTTATAGTTATGCCATGGCAAATGCCAATGAAAAAGCCAAAGCTGTTGCTAAATACGAAGCACCGTCAAATGATGAAAATGGTGTACTTAAAGTATTGGCTAAATATTTGGATGTTGAATAAAAATAAAAAAGCCGTTTTTACGGCTTTTTAGTTTTATCTTAAATTAAATTCCAATCTTACTGGATTGTGATCGGAGTAGCGATAATCAGTATTGATGTCGGTAGTCTTGGCCTTAATATTTTTCGAAATAATAAAACCATCGCCGACCGTATTTTACCACCCTTGTCATAGGCTGACATGTGGCTGTTGATGACGATTAATTCTTTTCCGTCTTTGATAGGGTAATGCATAACTGTGAAGCAACGATCAAGATCCGTGAATTTAGAAATGAATGCGGACGAAACAGGAAACTTTCTTCTGATTGCACTTTGCATGTGATATTTACTCATGCTGAGCAAGCCTGATTGAACGCTGCCGTGTGGGTCATAAAGTGGCCAGGCAAGATAAGCTGAATGAAAGTTGTTGGCAAAAGCATGTTCAACTAAATTGACTTGATTGACGTAGTGACTACGTGTTGAGTGAGTATCGATTTCTTAAAAGAGCATAAAGTCAGGATTCTGTTTTTTCATGGTCTTAATAACACCATCAGTCGAATCAAGAACAGATTGCTTAGAAAACGCGGTACCGCGGGTACCTTGCGTTTTTTGCCGTTCTTAAGTTCACCTTTGTCCATGAAAAAATCAAAATTGTGATTATATGCACCAAAGCTGACATTATAAGTGATAATAGAATATGGATGATACAAACTTAGCTTTTTAGCCTGATTGTTTTTTACTGTTAATTTGCGGTTGTCAGGGATGCGGTAATAGTGCATTTGCATGTAGCCAACATAACCGATAATCACTACAAGCAAAATACCGATTAAGCTGAGCAAACCGATCCCAATTCATTTTAGTATTTTCATTTTTAACCTCTAGGAGAAAACGATGATTACAGTATATTTAGTTCGTCACGGACAAACTTTCTTCAATTATTTCCATAAAATTCAAGGTAGATGTGATTCTCCACTAACCCCGTTAGGAATTGCACAAGCAGAAGCTACACGTGATTATTTAAAAGAAAAACACGTACACTTTGATTATGCCTTTTCTTCAAGCTCTGAAAGAGCGAGTGATACGTTGGAAATTATAACGGAACACAAGATGCCATTCAAGCGCGATAAGGGATTAAAAGAGTATGCCTTTGGTCGCTACGAAGCTCATGATGAAAGTTTGAATCCTAAACCGCCTTACGGAGATTTCTTTAAACAATTTGGCGGTGAAACTCAAGACGAAGTAAGTGAGCGAATGGATAAAACAATTCGTAGATTGTTAAATGATATTCCAGATGGTAAAAATGTGTTAATTGTCTCACATGGTGGGGCTTTAATGAACTTTTTAAGAAAAGCATTGAACAGCCTGCATCCCTTAGGCAAATTGCATTATCACAATTGCGGCATCGTTGTTTTGAATTATGATGGACAAAACTTTACTTTGAAATCTGTAGCTAGTCCCGCTGATGACGTACCTGATAGCTACAATGACAATTTATAAGTACAAAAAAATCTCAGCCCAATTGAGCTGAGATTTTTTATTAATTCTAATTTATTTTTAGAACTTGTTCTTGTCCAAAGCAACTGGAGAATCTGGCTTTTCGCCGTTGATTAACTTCAAGTTGTTGTCAAATGCCTTAACAACCATGTTGCGTACAGCGTGAGTGGTGTAGAAGGCGGTGTGTGGAGTTACCAATACGTTTGGACGATCAATTAAGTCTGCCAAACGCTTGTCTGGGAATTCTTTACCTTCCCAATCCTTGTTAAATACACCAACTTCGCCTTCGTAAGTATCCATAACGAAGCCGAAGATCTTGCCTGAGTCCAAACCACGAATTACAGCATCAGTGTCAACAAGTGGACCACGTGAGCAGTTTACAATTACAACGCCGTCTTTCATTTCTGCGATTGACTTGTCGTTGATCATGTGAACGTTAGCTGGTACATCTGGTACGTGAAGTGAAATTACATCAGCTTGCTTGTACAAATCGTCAAGTGAGTCAACGTAGTAACCCTTCTTTTCAAGTTCTGGGTTCTTGAAGATATCGTAAGCAATAACCTTTGCGCCGAAACCTTCCATAATTCTCATAAATACTTGACCAATGTGACCAGTACCAACAACACCGACAACTTGGTCACGAACTTCACGGCCGATAGTTGGTGCCCAACGCAAATCACGTTTAGCCATCTTTTCGTCCATGCGCTTGTCTTGACGTAATACACGTGCAGCTTGAATAGCAGCATGTTCAGCAATAGCGTCTGGTGAGTAAACTGGAACATTAGTAATTTCAAAGCCAAGTTCTTTAGCCTTGTCCATGTCAATGTTGTCGACACCAACGTTACGTAATGACATCTTAGTTACGCCAGCATCTGCCAATGCTTGAAGAGTATCTGCAGTGTAGTCTAATTGTTGGTAAACAACAACACCATCTGCACCCTTAGCAAGCTTTGCAGTTTCAGGAGTCAAAAGCTTATCAGTGAAATCAACATCGATATCCTTGTGAGCTTCCTTCCATTCGTTCAAGAAAGGTTCTTCGTCTTTACGAATAGCGTAAGCAAAAATCTTTGTCATAAATTCAACCTCCGTAAAATTTATTAGTATGACCATTCCTCATTATACACTTCACTTTGCTCAACAAAACACAAAAGATCTAATTTTTTTGAGAAAAATCTATAATGAAAGAAGAGGTAAATAATCATGAAGTTAAATCAAAAATGGCTTAGTCAATTGCCAATAGAGAAAATTATTTCGTGTGAATCTGTGCATGGCGGCGACATGAATGAAGCTTTTAGAATTAAAACTGCTAGTAAAACTTATTTCATGAAGGTGCAGCCGAAGAAGCCTGCTTCCTTTTTTGATCATGAAAAAAGAGGACTAAATGAAATGGCTAAAGCTGGGATAAACACTTTACAAGTTTTAGCTAGTGGTCAAATTGAAGGGGATGCATATTTACTTTTAAACTGGCTGGACAGGACCAGCGGCAATCAAGCTGATCTCGGAAAAATGGTCGCAAAAATGCATCAGTATCATCATGAGCAATTTGGTTTTGGCGATACTTATCGAACTCGAATTTTGAAAAAAGACAATCATTGGAATTCCAGTTGGATAGATTTTTACGTTAATCAACGCTTGACGCCCGAAGTTGAATATGCCAAAAAAGTGGGTCGCTGGAATGATTATCGTGAAAAACATTTTCAAAAAATGGTAGCTGCTTTTAAAGATTATTATGCAAAAAATGAAGTTCAGCCCAGCTTGTGTCATGGCGACTTGTGGTGGGGCAACGTGATGTTTGCAAAAGAAAAGCCCTATCTAATTGATCCAGATGCCGTGTATGCAGATCGTGAATTTGATTTAGCGATGACGACAGTTTTCGGCGGCTTCAATGATGAATTTTATGCAGCATACAATGAAATTTATCCTTTAAAACCAGACCTAGAACGGCGTCTTAACTGGTATCGCTTCTATTATCTTTGCATGCATTTAGATTTATTTGGTGAAGAATATGGAGGAGAAGTTGATTATATTTTGAGCAATTTCTAAAGAATTTATTAAGAGAAAAAATAAATAGTGACGCTATGTCAGCCTGCTGATATTATATACTCATAACAAAAATACAACGCAACAAATATAGAGATAAGTTGCAAGAAGGTAACAAATCTTCTAATTCCTTATTAATACATCCTATTGGACATATATTGATTCATACATTGGGTATTGCTTTTACTGGTTGTCCCCTGTGCAACCATAAAAGTGAAGATTGATAAAAAGTCCATCCCCTTTTTGCGAAAGTGAGGAATCAGGCTCCCCTGCAGTATCTCTAGCGTTGAACGTTTTGTTAATCTTGATAAATCATTTTCGCAACATTAGTGATGAGTAGGCTAATGTAAAAAATCTCGTTATTCTCATTCAACACAACTCCCTTAAAAGGATTAGTTTAGAAAAGTCATCTAAGCTAATCCTTTTTCTTTTTTTGGCTATAATTAGTTTTGAAATATTTTTAAAGGGGAAAAATAATGATTTTAATTTCATGGAATATTGATTCATTGAATGCGGCATTAACTGGAATTTCAGCTAGAGCAGAAGAGACGCGTGAAGTTTTAGATAAGATTCATGCTTTAAATCCAGATATTATTGCAATTCAAGAAACTAAACTGCGCGCAACTGGCCCAACTAAAAAGCACCAAGCTGCATTAGCAGAAAAGTTTCCAGAATACGATTATGTTTGGCGTTCATCTGAAGAGCCCGCTCGAAAAGGCTATGCAGGAACAATGTATTTGTACAAAAAGGGATTAACTCCAGCAGTTTCTAAACCAGCAATTGGTGCACCTGAACCAATGGATGAAGAAGGACGAATAATCACTTTAGAATTTGATAAATATTTTGTTACTCAAGTTTATACGCCAAATTCAGGTAATGGCTTAAAACGTTTAGCTGATCGTCAAATCTGGGATCAAAAATATATTGAATATTTGAAAAAATTAAATGAAGAAAAGCCGGTTTTAGCAAGTGGGGACTATAACTGTGCTCACACCGAAATTGACTTGAAGCATCCCGAAAATAATCATCATTCTGCCGGCTTTACTGATGAAGAAAGAGCAGATTTTACTAATTTACTCGATGCTGGTTTTACCGATACATTTAGAAAAGTTAATGGCAACGTTGAAGGAGTTTATTCTTGGTGGGCTCAAAGAGTTAGAACGGCCAAAGCTAATAACTCAGGCTGGAGAATTGATTACTGGTTAGTAAGCAACCGAATTGCGGATAAAGTAGTTCGCTCAGAGATGATTGATACGGGCAAACGTGCAGACCACTGTCCAATTTTGCTAGAAATAAATCTTTAAATTACCGAAAATACTAGTATAATGAACTTTAAATTAAAATAAGGGTTGAAATTTTTTGAATAACGAGAAAGAAGATTGGGCTTTAGATCAAGATCTAAAGTATAATCGTCTAACAGCTTTTAAGCTTTTTGCAATGACTAGTTCGATGGTTATTTCCGTGGACGAACTAGCCCCATTTGGTAAAACTGGTGCTACGGCATTATTTTATCTATTGATTGCTGGAATTGCATGGTTTATTCCAATTACTCAAATGGCCGGTGAAATGGCTTCAATTGATGGTTGGGAAAAAGGCGGCATCTTTACCTGGGTTAAAGGCTCTTTAGGAGACAAAACGGGTTGGACCGCAATGTTTTACCAATGGATTCACATTACTGTGGGGATGGACACGATGATGTACGTGATTATTGGTGCATTGTCGATTGCTTTTGGAACTCCTTGGTTTAACACCACGCCAATTGTGCGTTTTATCTTAATGATGATCATTTTATGGGGTGCAACCGCAATTCAAGTTATTGGGATTAGAAAAATCGGACGAATTGCGGAATGGCTATTCATTTTAGGAATTGCGCTTCCGGTAATTTTATTGATTATTTCATTCTTTGTATACTTGGCACAAGGTCATCCAGTTCATATGGTGATTAATTGGCATACGATAGTTCCACATCATTTAAATGGCACTACATTAGTAGCTTTTGTACCATTTATGCTTGCCTTCTGTGGGGGGGAGAAGCTTCTGCACCACACGTTAAGAACTTAGACCATCCAAAATCTTATTCAAAAGTAATGTTGGCTCTGGCTGCAACTGCAATTTGCTTTGACCTTTTGGGAAGTATGGCAATTGGAATGACTGTTCCTAAAAGTGAAATCCAAAACAGCACAGGTTTCGTTTATACCTATGGCAAACTGTTGACTTCTATCGGATTGCCAGGAGATTTATTGCAAAAGATTGTTGGCGTAATGCTAGCTTGTGGTATTATCGGCGAGCTTGGTAACTGGATCGCTGGTCCTAACCAGGGAATGTACGAAGCTGCTAAAGAAGGCTACATGCCTAAGTTTTTTCGCTAAAACAACTAAGCATGGCGTTCCAATTAGAATTATGATTTTGCAATCAGCAATCGTTACTATTTCAGCATTGCTGATTACCTTTACCAGTGGTACCGATGCTGACTTTGCGTTTAATGTTTCATTAGCCGCAACAACAGCACAATATTTGATGGTATATATGATCATGTTAATAGCCTACATGGTTTTGAAGAAAAAACATGAAGATTATCACCGCATGTACTACATGAGCAAGAATCCAAAATTGAGTATTGCAATTGCAATTTTGGCTTTGATTATCACAGTTGTCGCATTCTTTGTTACTTTTGTACCTGCTCAAGGAACTGCAGCAGGATTACGTGGAATCTATGTCTGGACATTAATTGGCATGTGCGCGATCGTTTCAATTTTGCCGTTAGTTCTTTATCACTGGCATGAAAAATGGCAAAAACAATAAATGAAAGTGTCTGGGAAAAAACTAACCCTTAGATACTGAAAGACGATCAATCCAACTCTTAATTTGAGTTGCTTGACCGTCTTTTTCTGTCTATTTTTATTTTTGAACAAAGAAAATTGGTCTTTTGACCATCTTCTGTTCCAATATTTGCTTAAATTC
>NZ_PCZF01000038.1:0-16492 GCF_002554115.1 Lactobacillus sp. UMNPBX4 | reverse complement strand
AATGATCTAAAAGCTTAAACTATCAATTTGTCAATGTCTTAACTTAATGACATTGCCAAAAAAATAGTAGAGTTTTTCCCCTCTACTATTTATTACGCAAAAAAGGCGTAAAATTTTTTTGAAATTTAGTCTTCTTTTCTGAAAAATGGACTTAATAGTGAGACTAATAAGCCGTAAATGAAGTACCAGCGATAGATATTAGCTAAATCTTGGTTTTGAACCCACAGAACTAAAGCAATTACTGCTAAGACTGCTCCTAAAAAGATCGTTGAACCTAAATTTTTATCGGTAAAAAAGCTAGCGCTGGCGCCTAATGAAATCAATGCGATCAAACTATAAATTACAACAATGACCGGTCCCTTAGTTTGCACGTCAACGTCAAGTAAAGTTGCATCGGTGAATAATTGCCAAACAAGAAAGCCAGCTAAGGCAATACCTGCAAGCAATACGATTAATCTAACAAAAAATGAACCAAATTTTTTCATAAATATGTCCCCTCTAATATGTTCCCATTGTACCAAAAAAGCGCTTGGAATTTCTCCAAACGCTTCTTTGTAATTAAGTATTTTATCAATTAGTCCAAACCACACTTCTTGAAGATATCATCAACATGACGTAAGTGGTAGTGATAATCGAATGCATCATCAATATCTTCTTTAGAAAGGTAGTTCATAATTTCGCTATTTTCAACTAGAGGTTTAAATTGTTTTTGTTCATTCCATGACTTAGCAGTCAACTTTTGGACCATATCATAGGCCTTTTCACGAGAAAGTCCTGCTTCATCAATCAACTTAAGGAGTACACGTTGTGAGTAAATCAAACCGTAGGTACGATCCATGTTCTGGAGCATAGTTTCTGGGAAGACATCCAAGTTGCTCAAAATACGGTTGAAGCGGTGCAACATGTAGTCGATACCGATTGTGGTATCAGGTAAAATTACACGTTCAGCACTTGAGTGAGAAATATCACGTTCGTGCCAAAGGGCAACATCTTCATAAGCTGTAACGACATGACCACGCAATACCCGGGCCATACCACAAAGGTTTTCTGAACCAATTGGGTTACGCTTGTGAGGCATTGCGGAAGAACCCTTTTGACCTGCACGGAAGTGTTCTTCAACTTCATGAATTTCACTTCTTTGAAGTCCACGAATTTCAGTAGCCCAGTTTTCAATACTGGTTGCAATCAAAGCAAGCATTGCGATGTATTCTGCGTGCAAATCACGTGGCAATACTTGGCTAGTAATTGGTTGTTGCGTTAAACCAAGTTGCTTCATAACGCTTGTTTCAATCTCAGGTGGAACGTTAGCAAAAGTACCAACAGCACCTGAAATCTTGCCTGATTCTACCCCTTTGGCTGCGTGTTCAAAACGTTCAATATCACGGTTAATTTCGGCATACCAACGAGCAAGCTTCAAACCAAAAGTAGTAGGTTCAGCTTGCACACCGTGGGTACGACCCATTTCAACAGTGTACTTGTACTTTCTAGCCTTTTCCGCAATGGTTTCCTTTAATTCATGCAAATCTTTTCTAATGATTTCATCGGCTTGCTTAAGCAAAAGTCCTTGTGCAGTATCTACTACATCAGTAGAAGTAAGGCCGAAGTGAACCCACTTCTTTTCAGGACCAAGGCTTTCAGAAACCGTACGGGTGAAGGCTACAACGTCGTGATGAGTAACTTGTTCAAGTTCTGCCACACGTTCTGCAGTAAATTTAGCATTCTTAGCAATCTTTTCTGCATCTTCTTTTGGCACTTCGCCTTGTTCAGCCCAAGCTCTAGTAGCAGCAATTTCTACTTCAAGCCAAGCTGCGTATTTATTTTCATCAGTCCAAATTTTGCCCATTTCGGGACGAGTATAACGATCAATCATAAATCTTTACATTTCCCATGGATTCTTCAATACGATAGTTTGTTCACGGTCAGGACCAACTGAAACAGTAACAAGTGGTACACCGACCAATTCTGAAACACGATTCAAGAACTTCTTAGCATTTTCTGGAAGAGCATCCCAAGTCTTAACTTGAGTAATATCTTCATCCCATGCTGGAAGTTCTTGATAAACAGGTTTGCAGCGGTAGAGTTCCTTCAAACTTGCTGGGTAGTAATCAATCTTCTTACCATCAAGTTCGTAAGCAGTAGCAATCTTAATCTTGTCAAAGCCTGAGAAGACATCAAGCAAGTTCAAGCTTAAGCCGTTAATGCCTGACACACGCTTAGCGTGACGAAGGGCAACGGAGTCAAACCAACCAACACGACGTGGACGACCGGTAACAGTACCGTATTCATGAGCAGTGTCACGAATTCTGTCACCAACTTCATCAAGAAGTTCAGTTGGGAATGGACCTTCACCAACACGAGTGGTGTAAGCCTTGCAGACACCGATTACAGTGTTCAAACGGTTAGCACCCATACCAATACCTGAGCAGATACCGCCTGAGATAGTGTTTGATGAAGTTACGTATGGGTAAGTACCTTCGTCAATATCAAGCATAGTACCTTGTGCACCTTCAAAGAGGACCTTTTCGCCGTTATCAAGTGCATCGTTAACCAAAACTGAAGTATCAGTAACGTACTTCTTCATCTTTTGGCCGTATTCATAGTACTTGTCAAAAATGTCTTCAAACTTAAGAGCTGGCTTACCATAAACCTTAGTAAATAATTCATTCTTAAGCTTTAGGTTAAGGCGTAATTTTTCTTCAAAAGTATCTTTTTCAAGCAAATCACAAACGCGAATACCGATTCTTGAAGCCTTGTCCATGTAAGTTGGTCCAATACCATTCTTAGTAGTACCAATCTTGTTAGCACCCTTAGCTTCTTCTTGGTATTCATCTTGCTTAATGTCGTAAGGCATGATGATGTTAGCACGGTTAGAAATTCTTAACTTGCTGGTATCGATTCCGTTCTTTTCCAAGTTATCAAGTTCACCAAACATAACTTCTGGGTTGATAACTACACCGTTACCAATTACTGCACCCTTAGATGCGGCAAAAATACCGGAAGGAATCAAACGCATCTTGAACTCTTTGCCATCAATATCAATTGTGTGGCCTGCGTTGTTACCACCATTTGAGCGAACTGCCATTGCGGCTTCTTTACTCAAAAAGTCAGTAATCTTTCCTTTCCCTTCATCGCCCCATTGACTACCTACGACTGCAACTGCTGTCATTTGAAATTCACCTCATAAAAAATTTCTATAAATATTACGTAAGCTAGTCTAGCAATTTGTAAATTATTAGTCAATGCAAAATCCGAATTATTTTATTTTTATTTTCTTTAATAGTTCGATTTCTATATTGACAAATTAAATTTTATCCCATATAGTAGTTTTCGTTTGGTAAAGCACTACATAAGGAGCAAATCAAATTGAGTAATTATTTTAGTATGGAAGCCTTTGATTATGATGATATCCAACTTATTCCTAATAAGGGAATCATCAAAAGCCGTCGTGACGCGGATACTAGCGTAAAGTTCGGAAGCCGAACATTTAAAATACCGGTTGTACCAGCTAATATGGAAAGCGTCATTAATGATGACTTGGCCGTTTGGTTAGCAGAAAACGGTTATTACTATGTAATGCACCGTTTTGAACCAGAGAAGAGAATTCCTTTTATCAAGATGATGCACGAAAAGGGCCTCTTTGCTTCTATTTCAGTCGGTATTAAAGATAGTGAATATGATTTTATCGACGAATTGGTTAAGCAAAACCTTAAGCCTGAATACATCACAATCGATGTAGCCCATGGTTATTCAGTTTATGTAATTAAGATGATCAAGTACATTAAGGAAAAATTGCCTGATTCATTTTTGACTGCTGGTAACATTGCTACACCAGAAGCCGTACGTGAACTTGAAAATGCCGGCGCTGATGCCACTAAAGTTGGTGTTGGTCCTGGTCGTGCCTGCATCACCAAACTCAAGACAGGCTTTGGTACAGGTGGATGGCAACTGGCCGCACTTCGTATGTGTAGTAAGGTGGCTTCAAAACCATTAATCGCAGACGGTGGTATTCGTCATAACGGTGATATTGCGAAGTCCGTTCGCTTTGGAGCAACTATGGTGATGATCGGTTCACTTTTTGCTGGTCACGAGGAATCTCCCGGCAATGTTATCAAAATTAATGGCAAAACTTATAAGCAATATTGGGGCTCAGCCTCTGCAGTACAAAAAGGTGCCTACAAGAATGTAGAGGGGAAACAAATGCTTGTGCCCTATCGCGGATCAATTAAAGATACTTTGCGTGAAATGAAAGAAGATCTACAATCATCAATTTCATATGCGGGCGGACGCGATTTGAACTCCATCAAACTCGTTGATTACGTCATCGTCAAAGACAATATCTTCGATGGGGATAGATAATTAGACATTTTTAGTACAAAATATTTGCATTTTGATTATTTTTTGTTAATTATTTTGTAATAAGATAGTTTTATTATCATTTTTTCGATAGAATAGTATAGGTCTAGTTACTGGAGGGTAGACAGTAACTAGGCTTTTTTTCTTGCAAAAAAATATTGGACATCGTTTATATTTATGTTATACTAATTGAGTTGATAGATGCGCCCTTAGCGCAACTGGATAGAGTGTCTGACTACGAATCAGAAGGTTGAAGGTTCAAATCCTTCAGGGCGCACTTAAAAACGGGAAATGGCTCAGTTTGGTAGAGCACCTGGTTTGGGACCAGGGGGTCGCAGGTTCGAATCCTGTTTTCCCGATAAGTTAACCGCATTTCATTGAAGTGCGGTTTTTTTGTGTAAAAAAATAAGTATTTCCTCGGAAATACTTATCATGCTATGCCCCTTTAGTAGCTCGTCTAAAGATAATCTGTGTATCTGAATCTACATATTTCAATAACGGTAAATCGTAATCTTTAACCTGGGCCAAAACATTTACTTTCTCATTGCATGGCAAATCGCGTTTAGTAATCTCGATTTCGCCCTCATAACGCGGATACAAATGATTATCAATCGTCACGCTGCCAGTTGGTCTAGCATAAATATTATCTTGCGGCTCTGTTGACAAAAACATCTTTTTTCTGCTTTCCTTTAAGCGAACTACGTCACGCGCCACATCTGGACGATTATGCCAATCATTGCCAAACAATTCTGGTATATCAGTATCTAAATGCAGTGTAATTGCACCCTGTTTTTGATAATTAGTAATCGATTCAATTGCATCCCTCGTAAGTTGCGGATCTCCCACAAAAATGTGATCGCAATCATAATCTTTCAATTCTAAGATCGCAGCTAATGGGTTTTCATATCGCTGCTTCTCCAACGTTGGCAATCCTGCAAAAATTGGTCCACGCAATTTGCCATTTCCTGAAATAAAGGCTGCTGTTTTCAAACCATATTGCTTAAGCCACTCATTCTTCTTTTGCATCCAGTGTGCATCAAGACCTGTTTCAGGACGTGGGTAGAAGTTATGTCCTGCTGTTAATTTTTCAAAATTTGCATTGCTATAACGCAGATCATCAATATTTTGTTGCGTAATAATGCTGGCATTTAGAACTATCGGCATTTCTTTGGACAACTTGGCAATAATATCAGTAGAAAATCCATGATCTACTCTAAGACCAGTTAGACTCAAACCTTTAATTTGCTCAACACTATTGACATTAATACCCAAATCTTGCAGATCATCTGCCGTGACATCTGCAATAATTTTCAAGTCTAGTTTTTGACACCAATTAGTTAAGTCCGCCAGCCGATTTAAAATCGTCTCACTATCAGTATCAGGTACAGCTAGCTGAGTAAAAACGCAGGTAAATCCACTATTGCGCATCGTCAGCAAATAATTGTAATTCTCGGACGTCAAATCGTGTCCTAGATAAACAGAAAATCCTAACATTCTTATTCCTCTAAAATTAATTAATTTCTTTTATTATCTATAACTTAAACGCTTTCCTAAATATCTTACTACATTTTTTGCTTGCTTTTTTCTAAAAAATAATGTTAAATACATATAAACAAATTAAAAAGCGATGAAAAAGACGAGTAAATAATCTAATTCTTTCCAGTGAATTAGTGCTAGTGTGAAACTAATAGACCCTGGATTATTGAAAAACACTTTTAGCAGCTCACCGAAATAACAATCCTTAGAGTAGGTTGAGACGTCTCCGGTACGTTACCACGCCGGTGGAGCATGATAGTGCTTCATGAGTCGGTCTATTAAAATATAGACAATGTGGGTGGTACCGCGGAAAAAAGCCTTTCGTCCCTGTTTTTTTTAGGGAGCGAAGGGCTTTTTCTTTGCTCTAAGTACATTAGAAAGAGGACTTAATTATGACACTTATTTTACCTAAAGATTATCACCCAACATTAACTGTGCGCGACACTGAAGCTGCGATTGTATTTATTCGTGAAACCTTCCAAGATAAATTGGCAGAAATTCTCGGTTTACAAAGAATGTCAGCTCCAATGTTTGTTGAAAAAAAGACCGGCTTAAACGACAACTTAAATGGTGTTGAACGTCCCGTTGCCTTTGACATGAAGGCAATGCCTAAAGAAGATACTATCGAAGTAGTTCACTCATTGGCTAAATGGAAGAGATTGGCTTTGAAACGCTATGGTTTCGGAATGCATGAAGGACTTTACACCAACATGAACGCCATCCGCCGGGACGAAGATCTTGATAACTTCCACTCCATCTATGTTGACCAATGGGACTGGGAAAAGATTATTAGTAAACAAGAACGCAACACCGACACACTTGAAGTTACTGTGATGAACATTTTTAAGGCAATTAAGGCAACTGAAAAGCTGGTTGCTGCACGCTACCCAGGCTCTACTTATCGCCTAGCTGATCACGTTTCATTTATTACTACTCAAGAATTAGAAGATCGCTGGCCTGATCTTTCTCCAGAAGAACGTGAAGATAAGATTGCTAAAGAAGAAAAAGCCGTCTTTATTATGAAAATTGGTGACAAGTTAAAGCGTAGTGGTGAACCACACGATGGCCGTGCACCAGACTACGATGATTGGCAATTAAACGGTGACTTAGTCTTCTGGTATGAACCGCTTAACAGTAAGATTGAAATCTCTTCAATGGGGATCCGTGTTAGTGAGGAAAGCTTACGTGAACAACTAAAGAAGGCACATTGCGAAGATCGCGAAAAATTGCCATTCCACCAAATGCTTTTGAAGGGTGAATTACCTTATTCAATCGGCGGCGGAATCGGTCAATCTCGTCTCTGTATGTTGCTGTTAGGTAAGGCTCACATTGGTGAAGTACAAGCTTCTATTTGGCCAGAAGATATGGTTGAGGCTTGTGAAGCTGACGATATTAAGTTGCTGTAATTTTAAGATTTTTTTACATACCAAAAAAGATCCTGCAAAATGTAGGATCTTTTTTCTATTGATTTTATTTCCGTTCTCTTCTAGAAATCCAAGCCATAATGAGTGGCAACAATACAAAGCCAAAGACCATCATCGCAATGGCATACCAGTTAACACCGATAACTTGCCCTGCTGCGTTTACTACACCAAATTGTGCCTTCCAGTTATATTCAACTAACAAGAAGATCACAATCACAACAGATAAAATTGGCACAATAACATCAGTCATAACGCTCTTATTAGCCTTTAAGATATCTTCTTTTGCCTTACCACGGTAAAATTGAATAACTGCTAGAGGTACCACGATGAAACCTAAGAATCTAACCATCGCGCTCAAAGTAATCAAGTTGACCATATTGTATTCAAAGGCCATCGGAATCAAAATTGCCAAGCCAACAGAGATAAAGAAAGTTCTAATTGGGAAGTTATTCTTAGTTCTCTTAGTTAAAGCTTGTGACATCTGACCCTCTCGAGCCATAGCTTCCAGAATACGTGGAGCATTAAAGCTGGAAGCTACGTTGATCCCAAACATTGAAACCAAGGCACCAACTAAGATCACATCACGTAAGATTTCATTATTAAAAATAGCCGCAATCGCTACAACTTGCTTAGTCGTCATTAAAGCGCGTGGATTAAGTACCATCGCTACCGCTACAACGCCGATATAGACAACCGCAATAATTAAGATTGCCAATGGAATTGCTCGTGGCAAGTTCTTTTCAGGGTTCTTCATATCTTCTGAACCAGAAGCTACTGATTCAAAGCCGGTAAAGGCATAGAAGGCTGAAACAATTGCCATGACAAAGGTAGTTGTAGTTAAAGTTGGCACAATTTTCTGACCATTCTGAGTCAATTGATCTACTTGTCCTAGGTTGCTTGATGCACCAGTAGTAATTAACAAAACTACTCCAGCAATAATAATTAACACCAATGCAGCCAACTTACCGATCGTGGCTAAATTCATTACATACTTAACTACTTTTTGACCAAACAAGTTGATCACGGTAATAATTGCCATCAAGATCAAAAAGCCAATTGTGACATTTATTGCCTTATTGGGATTTCCGCCAAAAATTGAAATAGTTGACTTAATTACCCCAACAGCCATTACGCCCCAAGCTACACTGGCTGAGAAGTAACGCAGAACTCCCATATAAAAGCCAATTTTTTTACCAAAAGCGGCCTTGGAATAAGCATAGGCAGCACCAGATTTAGTGACATACTTTGAAGCTGCCGCAAACGAAATGGCCAGAATCGCTGCAAAAATTGCCGCAATTAAATATACAACTAAGGCTTTACTACCGGCTTGTTGTACTACACTACCAGGTGTTAAAAAAATACCCGAACCAATAATGGCATTAATCGCTAACAGCACAATTGACCAAAAGCCTAATTTATCTCCTGTTTTTTCACTCATCTATTTGCTTCCTTACTTTGCATTATCAACAACAAACTTAAATAAGTTATTCATAAACGCTACATCGGAATTACGGTGCAACATTTCAGGATGCCACTGCACGGCAATGACATTACCTTGTTTATTTTCTAGCCCTTCAACCACACCATCAGGAGCTGTTGCCACTGCTTTTAAATCTGGTGCAACGTCTTTAATTAATTGATGGTGGAAAGAATTAACGCGAAATTCAGTTTTGCCCAAAATTTCAGCCAATTTACTATCAGCTTCCACTTCCATACTATGAGTAGGCAAAGTTGGCGTATGACCTTGCATGTGTTTCAAAGTAAGTTCTTTTCTGTATGAAAGATCTTGGTAAAGCGTACCGCCATGAGCCACATTAATAATTTGAGCACCACGACAAATGCCGAGTACCGGAATACCATTTTCTTCTGCTAACTTTAACAAGCGCATATCAAAATGATCGCGTTCAGGCCAAGTAGCACCAATCTTTTGCATTGGTTCTTCGCCATAAAAACGTGGATCAACATCATGCCCACCAGATAAGATCAAGCCTTGAACATGATTAAGCTGTTCACGAATTACCTCATCATTTTCAGTAAATGGAATAATGTAAGGCACACCACCATTTTGAACTACTGAATCTACATAGTCTTCGTTCACATAACTACGATGATAACCAGGGAAAATTCCTCCATCGTCAATAATTACAGAACCTGAGATACCGATAATTGGTTTTGTCATTTATGCTCCTCCTTTTGCTTACTTTTTGTATGTAATATTATAGAGAAATTTATGCAAAAAGTACAATTAAAAATACTGATTGTAGCTTTAATTTTGATTATTCTGCTTTTTATAATCCTTGTTCAAATCGATGTTGTTGCAAAACATATTCTTTGAAAAACGGAAGCGTAAATGCAACTTCACCATAGTTAGTTGACTTAATAATCTGATCGTCTAACAAGCGTCTACGATAATTAGCTACAAAATTGCTTGGGCGGTTTAATCGTTCACGAATTTCTTTGATCGAAACACGTTGTTCTGAACTCTGGGCCATTGCTAAAGCAAATTTTTTATCTTGTTTTGATAGACTACTAAAAATCTTCGTATATGCGTTTTGATCTAATTCAACTAGATATTCTGGCTTAATTTTATCTAGCAGATTTTGATCAATTATTTTATTTTTTTTTGCACTATTCCAAACCAAATAGCCCAATAATTGAAAGGCATACGAATAACCCATTGTCATTAGCGCCATTTTGCTAAGAATATCTTCTGTTACCTGAAATCCTGATTGTTTAAATACATTGTTATAACTAACTTCGATTTGAGCTAAGTTTAAAGCAGATAAAGCTATTCTTTTTCCGCGCAATAAAAAAGTCATTACATCTTCATTTTGTAACTCAGATATATTTTCAGGAAGCCCTGTCATCATTAAGGCCACAGGATAATCTTTTCGATTTAATAATTGATAATAACCTGCAAAATCTTTTAATTCACGATTAGACTTCACTTCGTCTAAAGTAATTAAAACCTTAATCCCCTTTTTTCTTAACTTATCGAACATATTTGTCAAAATACCTTGATAAGTAGAAAAAGTAGGCTGACTTATCTCTGCAGAAAGCTGTAAACCAAAGGCAGAAAAATTTAAGCCTTTAATAGATTCAAAGATTTTTTGTAATTCATTTCCAGCTTTCATATACATACTATCAACTAAAGCTGCCATTAAATTTGATCCCATAGCCAAATCAACAACGATCCAGTCAGGATTCTTTTCAACTCTTTTGCCAACCTCAGTCAAAAATGTAGTTTTGCCGACTCCACGCATCCCGTAAACAATCGAAATCTTATATGGACTATTTGGATTATTTATTTCATTAACCACATCATCAATCAATTGACCTCGATGCAAAAAAACAGCGGGAATTCTACCAAAACTAGGATTAAATGGATTGTTCATTTTATCACCTCATCAATTACTCTATCTTTTATGTTTATTATATTATTTTTGTGTATTTTTGTGTATCTCTATGTATCTTGAATTAATTTGTGTATCTTTATGTATCTCTATGTATCTTACTGCAATAAAAAAGCAGCAGGCTTCTTACCTACTACTCAATTTTATTTATCTTTTTGATGCTTAACCACATAAATCAGTGCCGCAATAATCAACACTGCTGCACCAACCGCTACTGAAATTTGCGTCTCCGGATTAATGAACATGAAGACAACAATTACTACCAGCATAATCAAAGCAAAGTAATTTGAATATGGATAAAGCGGCAATTTAAACGGGTGATTCTCCATCAAGTGTGGATTCTTTCGTCTAAAGCGTAACTCTGCTAGCAGGATCACAAACCAAGCTACCATCCCTGGCAAAACAGACGAACTATAGACAATCACGAAGATATTAGCCAATGATTTATTCAAAAATTGGGCTAACACATTAAGCATAAAACCAACGAAAATTCCACTGGTAATTCCAATGATCGCATGACTAGGCACGATTCTCTTAGATACGTGACCAAAAGTCTTAGGTGCTTCACCTTCGTGTGCCAATTTATACAACATTCGACTTGATGAATAAATTCCTGAGTTTGCACCGGACAAAGCTGCAGTCAAAACTACAAAGTTAATTACTGAAGCTGCCGCGGTAATTCCCACCTTGGCAAAGGTCGTTACAAACGGTGAGCCAATGCTATCTAATTTATTCCATGGATAAATTGTGACAATCACAAAAATTGCCCCAACATAAAAGATCAAAATCCGCCACAATACTGACTTCACGCTTTTAACAATGGCCTTATGCGGATCAGATACTTCACCAGCTGAAATCCCAATTAGCTCAATTCCTTCATAAGAACCAACAATAATGGCCATTGAGAAAAAGAAGCCCTTGAGACCACCAGTGAAGAAGCCGCCATGACTCCACAGGTTAGAAAAGCCTACTGGATGACCGCCATTACCAAAGCCAAATAGAATTACCGCAAAGCCAAGCAAAATCATTAAGATAATCGTTACAACCTTGATCATGGCAAACCAGAATTCCAAGGTTGCATAAGCTTTCGCACTAGCTAAGTTAGCCACCAGCAAAAATAAAATAATAATTACGCCGGCAGCCCAATCAGAGGTGCCTTTCCACCAAAAGCGCAAATACTCTGTTGTTGCCACCACCTCAGAAATTCCGACAACAATGTATTGAAACACGTTTGCCCATTCGGCTAAATAGCCGGCAATTGGATGCACATGCTCTGAAGCATAGTCTGCAAAAGAACCAGTACCTGGATCAACATAAAGCATCTCACCTAATGCCCGCATTACGATATACAAAATAACCCCAACAAAAATATAAGCTAGCAGTACTGAAGGACCGGTCCACTTAATGGTTGAGCTAGCCCCCATGAATAGTCCAACACCAATTGCTCCTCCAAGTGAGATCATTTCCATCTGTCCGGCTGTCATCGACCGCTTTAATTCAGGTGCTTTCTTCGCCATTTCCAACTTCCTTTCTTTAGCATCTGTAAAAATTTCCTAGGAAATATATCTATTCTCATTTATCTTTAATCACTATACCTTATCATTTTTTCGAACAAAACTGTAGCTGATCGCTAAAAAGATTGCAAATAAAATCGAAATAATCAAAGCCAGCTGCGTTGATTTGATAAAGAATAATAAGATTAAAATACCAATGTAAAAGGCAAGCGTAAGCCAGCTAGTTACTGGGTAGCCCGGCACCCGGCATTTTAAAGCTGCCTAAATTCTGCTTATTCTGTTTGCGATAAACAATATGTGCTGCCATAATCATGATCCAAACAATCACAAAACAAATTGTTGAAACAGTTGAGACAACGGAGAATATTTCTGCTGGCATTAAATAGTTTAAGGCAACTACTACAAATAAAATTAATGAAGAGGTCATCAAAGCGTTCATTGGAATTGCTTTTTTGGTCAATTCACCTAGTCTTTTAGGTGCATGGCCGTTACGTGCTAATGAATAAAGTGATCGACTAGTTGAAAAGATTGCACTATTAGTCGCTGACATAGCTGCAGTCAAAACGACAAAATTTAAAATCCCTGCAGCCGCTGTAACACCGATGCCGGTAAAGACCTGGACAAAGGGACTTGAAGTAGTTGTAATGTGATTCCATGGATAAACAGACATAATTGCCAACATTGAGCCCACATAAAAAAGGCCGATTCTAACTGGCAAAGTGTTAATTGCCTTAGGAATATCCTTTTGCGGATTAGCTGTTTCACTAGCAGTTTGACCTACAATTTCTACCCCAACAAAGGCAAAAACAACCATTTGAAATGATAAAAGAAAGCCCCAAATCCCAGTTGGGAAAAAGCCACCATGATTAACTAAATTAGTTAGTGAAACATAACCGCCCTTTACATGCGTATGAAGTAACAACATTACAGCACCGGTAATGATTAAGACTACAATTGCCATTACCTTAATCATTGAGAACCAACTTTCCAGTTCACCAAATAATCCGACATTTACCATGTTAATCAACATCAATAAGATCACAATTACTAAAGGGCCAACCCATTGCGGTAGCCACGGAAACCAGTATCTTAAATAAATTCCTGTCGCAGTCAAATCAGCCATAGCTAAACTAAGCCAGCAAGCCCAGTACATTCGGCACGCTTACCTAAATATTTTTTGATTGATTCTAAAAATGAATGACTATCAGGATCGGCTAAAATAAGCTCTCCTAAAGCACGCATCATAAAAAAGGTGATAATCCCTACGATTAAGTACGACAAAATAATTGAAGGGCCAGCACTATGAATGGCTGAACCAGAACCTAAGAATAGGCCAGTACCAATGGCTCCCCCTATTGCAATCATTGTTACGTGACGACTCTTAAGCCCACGTTTTAATCTCGGCTTCTCATCCATAATTACTCGCACCTTCCTCAAAATAAAAAATGGAGCGGCATGTTTTTTAAATGAAACATGTTGCTCCATCAAGTTTGCTTTTTTTGAATTATATAGTCTTATGCCAATTCATGCAATTATTTTTTATCTAAAAAAGATATTCCCTTAGGAATATCTTCATTATTAGTAAACTTTAAATTGGTTCAACGGCCAGTAACGTACTTTAACTACGCCAACGATACTACTACGCTTAATGGTTCCGATATAACGGCTATCCTTAGAAACGCTCCGGTGATCACCCATTACGAAATATGTTCCTTTCGGAATGCGCCCAGTATCCTGCACATATTTAATCTGCGCTCTAGTAAAGTATTGCTGGTAAGTCCGCGCCCGCATCAGTGACTGCATAGTAAAATTCTGAGTCTCAGAATAAAATGTATCTGAGCCATTATCAATTAACTTCGTTCCTTGTTTCAACCAAGGTTGAGCAATCTTTTTATTATTAATGTAGATTTGATTATTTTTGCTGACGATTTTTTCACCAGGCAAACCAATAACACGCTTAATGTACAAAGCACCTGGTTCATCTGGGGCTTTAACAATGACCACTTCACCACGTTTGATTTGTGCATGACGTTCCGCAATCAATCGATCACCATTTTGAAAGGTTGGTTGCATTGATGGACCAGACACCGTATCGTTGCTCAAAACGAAGTGGAAGAGCAACATATAAACGCCAAATAAAATACCCCAGATAATTAAGATATCTAGGAAAAACTTACCCCATGATTCTTTTTCTTCTTTTTTTTCAGTCATAATTTTCTCCATTTTGTCTTTTTTCACAGTTTACAACTTTATGAAGAAATTGCCAAATCAATAGGAAGCTAGAGCAACTGGGCTACTTAATTAGTCAACTCTAAAATTTGCCCATATTTTTGCTTATACTCGTCACTTAAATTATGCTCAATGTCGATTACAGTACCTTTGAAATCAACAATTAACTGAAATATAGTCTGCATACTTTGATGATCTAATCCCGACAAGGCCTCATCTAATAATAAAATTGTCTTCTTTCTTAATAATGCACGAGCTAATTCAATTTTACGCTTTTCACCTCCAGAAAGATGGACTCCATTCTCACCTAATCTAGTATCCAGTCCTTCTGTTGAGGCAAATTTATCCAATTCAACCTTTCGTAAGATTGCAATCATGTCTTCATCAGAGAAATCTTCGCCTAATGTCAAATTAAAGCGCAAGCTTTTTGAAAAAATAAACGTATCTTGACTAATGATACCAGTTTGATGCTTCAACTCATTATCATTTAACTTAGAATTAACTAGAATTTCTCCTGAAAAGAGTGGTATTTCATTTAATAAAGTTTTGAAAATTGTTGACTTTCCCACACCAGATGGTCCCTCAATCATCACATGACTATTACCTTTAACAGCAAAATTAATATCTTTTATCAATGCATGATCATACCCAAAACTAGCGTGATCAAATTCAAGTAAAAGATCCTTAGATAGATTTTGATAAGTTAAATTATTAATTTGCTGCTGCTTAGATTTATCAATCTCTGCTTCCAAAAGTGGAGTGGACGAATTAATCTGATTCAAGAACTGAACAGAACTCAAAATAGGACTCGTTACCCTATCGGCTGCCAAATATAGCGAAATAAAGGCACCAACTGTGATTTGACCATTCATAATAAACAACACACTAACTAATAGGGCAATAATTGTTGAAATCACATAAGTGGTATTTGATAATAAACGTGAAGTTTCTTGATGCAAGTTCATTTTAAAATACGCATTTTCTTCTTGCTTAAGCGAATGTGTAATTAGCTTTTGCATCTTAGCTGTAACGCCATAATTATTAATCAGATGAAAACCTTTAACTCCTTCCGAAACTTCTAAGTTATACTTCTTATATTTAGCGGACCACTTCTTGGTTCCCTTTTCTAGCCATTTTTTAGTAAGCCTGGGAACAACCGTTGGTAAAAAACCACAAACAAGGTAAACCAATGCTACCCAAGAATTAATATAAAGAATATAGATTAAAGTGATCAATGCTTGCTCAAAGCAATAAATTACCATTACTACCGCATTGATAAACTGATTTTCAATTTGCTTTACATCTACATCTATAAAGGAAATTACTTTCGATTCATCGCGATTATCACTGGCAGTAATAAACTTATCATAAGCATCTGCACGCAATTTGGTATTAGCAACTCGAATAATTTTTAAATTAAAATATTGCCAAAACCAAAAAGCAATATTAGTAAACGTCATTGCCACAAAGAAAAGTGCAATAACTAACCAAACTTGATTAAACTGACGTTTTGTTAAAATATTCGTGAGCATCCCCATAACAGCGGGAGAGATAATACCATCTAAGCCAGTAAAACCACTAGCTATCACTAAGCCTAGCCACAAAGATGAGTGCCCTTTAAAAATATCTCGAAGATATATAAATTTTTGCTTCATAATTATTCCTCATTGAAGATCTTTTTTAATCATATTCAATACCGCTTCTTAAGTAGTTACTTACAAATCAAAATTAATTCCTTAAAAGAGCTTCTTTATTATCGTCTAAACAAAGATAATGAAGAATTAATTTTGTTTATAGTTTCCTTACCTGAGGTACTTAATCTGCCTAAAGTATCTCATAATTTTTCTGAACTTTTTCACCGAATTAAAAGCTTATAATTATCTCATTTTTTATATTTTTATAATACTCTTATTTTAATTTCAGATCAAACAACTTTGCAGAAATGCAAAACTAATTCAATTTCTGCACAAAGTGTCTGGGAAAAAACTAACTTTCAGATACCAAAAGACGATCAATCCAACTC
>NZ_PCZF01000037.1:0-17285 GCF_002554115.1 Lactobacillus sp. UMNPBX4 | reverse complement strand
CCTGGTGCAATTCGCTACCAAGAAAAATATTGGCATATCATACACCAGATGAAATCTTTGAAAGAGAATTGGATCATATCTATCAAGCAGCTTAAGTGTTCAATTTATTATTGCAATTTACGAATTTATAATTCTTCACATTTTTTGCTCTTTAACTAATTTGTTATCAAAATTGAATACAACGATTAGTAGCTAAGTCCTTCTTACGATTACCAGATTACCAATTCATCTCGATTCTATTTTAGATTTCTTAGCATCTTTTCACTATATAAGTGAACGCAATCTCCGTGCACCATCAACAATATTTTTAAATAATATACAAAAACAGTCACTCTATAGAACATATTTTTCAGAGCAGCTATTTAGCCTCCACATGTGTGGAGAATACGATGATGGACAGCCGCGGGGTACCCCGTCGGAGGATCACCTCCACATGTGTGGAGAATACTTGTCTGATTCGATCACTACAGCAGAGCTGTCAGGATCACCTCCACATGTGTGGAGAATACATGCTCTTAAGGACATGTCGAAGGAAGAAATTGGGATCACCTCCACACTCGTGGAGAATACGCGTTGACGTTGCTTCTTACCAATCTAGTATAGGGATCACCTCCACACTCGTGGAGAATACGCCACATTAGTAATGCCTTGATCTATGACAGCAGGATCACCTCCACACTCGTGGAGAATACCAAATGAGCTTAAAAAGCCAGTGCCACAACAAGGGATCACCTCCACACTCGTGGAGAATACGGTACAAGATTGATGATAAAGACTTGATGCAAGGGATCACCTCCACACTCGTGGAGAATACTAGTTATGATATAAGTGATTTAGTAATTGATGAGGATCACCTCCACACTCGTGGAGAATACCAGTTCATCTTGACGGGTTAATTATGAAAACTAGGATCACCTCCACACTCGTGGAGAATACACTAAATGATCCACGATATATCAACATCCCTCAATCGAAATAATATCATTTTTAATCACTTTTAACAAAGACCAATAATAAAGCCAGAATTACAAAAAGCCACTCCAAATAAAAAAGAAGCATTTCTGCTTCTTTTTGAATAGTTTTGCTCCCAAAGTGCCCCTAGGATTCAAATTTCATTTATAAATCCTTATATATCAAGGTTTAAGGGCTATCCATTAAACGATTTCTTGCTCCTTGAAGCGACCATATACTTTTTCAACTTCACTAACACTCATGAAAGCATACGGATCTGCTCCTTGCACGATTTGGCGAATATCATACATATCATATCGATCAATAATGGTAATCAAAACTGTCTTTTCAATATGACTATATGCACCTTCAGCATCGTGCAAAATAGTGATTCCACGATGCATTCGATTCTGAATTCCATCGATAATATGCTGTGGGTGCTGAGTAACAATCATTACTTGCATCTTCTGGTGTTGGGTGTAAACCGCATCGATTACTCGCCCATTAATAAAAATAGTTAAAGCGGAATAAAGAGCACGTGTCCAACCAAACATGTATCCCGCAGCAGCGATAATAATCAAATTAATAAAAATATTAAATTTTCCGTAACTAATGCCCGTTTTTTGCCTAATTACAATACCAATAATGTCCAGTCCACCAGTTGAAATACCGTTCTTTAATGCCATCCCAGTTCCAACACCGTTGATCGAAGCACCAAAAATCGCACAAACCAGTGGATCCAGGTGCATCTGCCAAAGTTGAATAGCGTGCATCATGATAGAACCTAGAACAACAGCAACGATGGTGAAGAAAGTAAATTTATGTCCTATCTTGAACCAAGCCAATATAAATAAAGGAAAGTTCAAAAGAAAGTACATCATTGATGTTGATAATGTAAACGGTAGATATCTTTCACTTACAGTATTAATTAATTGCGCAAAACCCGTGATTCCTGACGAGTACATATGTCCCGGCGTCCAAAAAAAGTTCAGGGCAACTGCAACCGCAATTGAATAAAAGAAGGCAGCTGACAATTTTGAAAGAAAATTGTAGCGTCGATTGAACTTATCAAGTTGATCCATAGTTTGTCAAGTCCTTTGAGCGAATACTAATAATAAACACATTAATTTTAACAAAAGTTTTGCTTCTGACCAATCTAAATAGACATTTTTATCACTTTTGTTAAATGGAGCCAAAAATGATACTATTCAGTTAAATTATTAATTAGTCTAACCAGATAGAAAGGTGTCTTTCCATGAGTTCTTACTATGAATTAATGTGGCGTGACGATGAGCTAACCTCTTATACCACTGACAAGCTGAATTTTATCTACAACGCAATCAACCATCCTTTGTCTGTACGCTATAGACAACTATATCCTAATCGACTAGACTGGCAAAAAGCCTTGAACAGACACAATGCAGCTATTCAAAAAGTCAAAGACCTTCTTACTGAAAGAAAAGATAGTCATAATATACGTGAAGCTTGGCTTAAACTGCATCCCAATGCACAAGCTAAAGCAAATAATGGGTTTACTGTTGAACAACTAGCTAATAAGTTCCCTTACATGGCAAAACAGCTTGGTGCCTTTATGGAAATTGAAAACATCGAAATCAAATACTTTGATGAAGAATTTAAGCCTAGATATGACTTAGATGATTTTTCTGATATTTTTTCTGCCAACTATCCCGCTAGTGGCTTTACGCAAAGTGGCATTACTCAAGAAGCTTTGCTGAAGCTCTACCCTAACGTCAGTGCTAAAAATTTAGATCAAATTTTAAAAATGGCCGACTGCGAATTCGAGCAAGAAAATGGCACTGAGGTTATTCCTTATTGGTATGCTGTCAATGCTAAAAGAATGCTAGTTGATGGTGATAGTTTTGCCGCAACCTTTGATGACTAAAAAACTGACCGTTTGGTCAGTCTTTTTTATTGGATAACTTGGACACCTTGTTCATCAGGATGTAAGATCAATGTCTCATCTTTTAAATCATGTTTACGTAAGCCCGACAAAAATCCAGCTACATGTTTATCTTCAATCCAC
Source organism: Lactobacillus sp. UMNPBX4 (assembly GCF_002554115.1). Classification (NCBI taxonomy): domain Bacteria; kingdom Bacillati; phylum Bacillota; class Bacilli; order Lactobacillales; family Lactobacillaceae; genus Lactobacillus; species Lactobacillus sp. UMNPBX4. The sequence goes on along the minus strand of NZ_PCZF01000037.1, from coordinate 14,290 downwards.
GTCATAATAGTTGAACCTGCGCCGCTCAAATAAGTTGCCAAGGCATGTTTTGAATGAGCTACCTCCCGCACTTTTACAAGTTCTGGCACTAGTTTTTCTCGGTAAACTTCATGGAATACATCTTGTTCCATTAATTCTCCTGCTTTAGGGTAGTCTTGAGCAAACAAACTAGCAATTAAAGTATTAGCAACTGCTGAGCCATGCGTAGCTACGCCAAAAGCTAATTCTTTAGGCAAAACTGCTCTAGCTGTCTTAGTTTCCAAATTATAATCGGGTACATAAGCCACCAACGCATATGGAGGAAGTGGTGCTTCAACTGCATCAAAATGATGGTTAACTTCAGCCCCAACAACCAAGCCGCCCAAAATAGTCGGTGCAATATTATCAGGATGTCCCTCGATTTTAGCTCCTAATTGAACCTTTTCTTCATCTGATAGTCCCAGCTTACCAATTTGATTAGCCAATTCAATTCCGGCAGCAATAGCACTTGAACTGCTGCCTAAACCATGAGCCAACGGAATATTGCTTTTGACGCGTAAATGAAGCGGTTGTAAACCTGGATAAACTGTTAGTGCAGTCTTAACAATTAAGTTTTTTTCATCATGTGGAATTCCTTTCATCACATGATCCACCTGAAAGCGATCAGCTACGCTTAAAACTTCTACTTCCAAATAAAGTGAAACCGCCATGCCAAGTGAATCAAAGCCAGGGCCCAAATTTGCCGTTGAAGCTGGTGCTTTAATAATCATTTTTTTCTCCCTTCCTTTACTGTAAAATCTTATAGCTAGCCTTTAAATATTGATCTTGAATTGCTAAATCTTGGAGCTGTTGTCGACTAATATTTTCGGTTACAACTACAATTCTTGATTGTACTTGTTTAATCTCACGAACCGGAATTTCCAAATCAGAGAGTAATTTACTCAAATCAAACAAGGTCTCTTCTGCTTCGAAAGATAAATAATAGGAATACTTCACATCCTCCGAACTTGTTAATTGCATAACATGGGAGAAATTACTAAATGGCTGACCGGTGGTCTTTTTCACTACGTTTTTTATTTCAGTAATCACATCACTCATGACTGAATTAGCCGTTGCAGAGCTACCCGCACCAGGGCCTGTGAATACTGCTGTTCCTAGGCTTTGGCTCTTAATTTGTAAAGCATTTAGTTCATTTTTAATATGCGCCATAATCGCATTTTCTGGCAACAAACATGGAGCAACTTCTACAAATAATTTACCATTAATATTTTTGGCAATCCCAATCAGCTTAATGACATAGCCTAACTTCTGAGCCTGTTTAATGTCAAAATCCTTTAGATTATTAATCCCTTGAATAGTAAAATCATCAATACTAATCTTGGTACCAAAAGCAAACTTGCTTAAAATTACAATCTTGTATGCTGCATCCTTACCTGTAACATCGTTAGTGGGATCAGCCTCCGCAAAGCCCAGCTCTTGAGCATTTTTCAGCGCTTCCTCGTAACTTAGTCCCTTTTCCCCCATTTGTGACAAAATATAATTCGTCGTACCATTAATAATTCCTTGAATTTCGGAAATAATGTCACTGGAATAAGAGGTAGCCAAGGTCCGCAAAATAGGGATCCCGCCTGCAACGCTAGCATCATACATTAAATCACACTTTTTACTTGCAGCTAAATTAATCAATTCCGAACCAAAAGTTGCCATTAAGTCTTTATTGGCCGTAACTACATTTTTTCCAGCATTGATTGCTGCAGTAATATATTCCTTAGCAGGATGAAGCCCACCTATTAATTCAACTACAATTTTAATTTCGGGATCTTGCAAAATCGAATCGAAATCTGTAGTTAGCATCACTTCGTTAGCTAAATTACGATGTTTTTCTGGATTACGTACTAGAGCTTTTTCAATGATGATTTCTTCACCACTTGTTTGTCTAATCTTCTTTTTATTATTTTTAATTATTTTTAAAACACCTGAACCAACTGTTCCTAATCCAAGCAATGCAATTTTGATGGCCATTTGATCTTATCCTCTTTTTAATGATTTTCTTATTTTTATGATTGTATCATAGCTGCTAATCAAGGTACAATAGTTATAATATTAATATTTCATAAGATAGGAAGATTGTTTATGCAATATCGTAGTACTAGAGGTTCAAAAGAAAACACTTTAACTGCACCTCAAGCAATTATTCAAGGCTTGGCTCAAGACGGTGGGCTTTACGTGCCTGTTGCATTTCCTCAAGCTAATTTTAAGTTAGAAGATTTATCCAAACTTTCCTACAAGCAAATCGCTGCCATGGTTATTAGCTTATTCTTTGATGACTTTACTAAGGAGCAAATCACCACTGCAGTTCAAAGCGCTTATAGTGAACAATGGGATGATCGCAGCATTGTTCCAATCGAAAAGCACGATAACCGTTTTTACATGGAGCTTTTTCACGGTCCTACCCTTGCCTTCAAAGATATAGCTTTGCAAATGTTGCCACAATTAATGACCAGAGCTGTTCAAATTGAAAAGATTGCTAAAGATATTATTATTTTAACCGCTACTTCTGGCGATACTGGTACGGCATCAATGCGTGGCTTTGCTAATCAAAAGGGTACCGATGTCATAGTCTTTTATCCTGAAGGTGGCGTTAGTCCTGTTCAACTTAAGCAAATGCTCAGCCAACGCGGCAACAATTTGCGTGCAATTGCAATCAAAGGTAACTTTGACGATGCTCAAACTGAAGTTAAAAAAATCTTCAACGATGATTCTTTCAAAAACCGACTTAATGCTAATGGCTATCAATTTTCTTCAGCTAATTCGATGAATATTGGTCGTCTGGTTCCGCAAATTTCTTACTACCTCTACACCTATGGACAATTAGTACGCAGACAAGAAATTAAACTAGGAGACGAAGTTAACTTTGCTGTGCCAACAGGTAACTTTGGTGACATCCTAGCTGGATATTATGCTAAGAAATTAGGTTTGCCTATTAAAAAGTTGATTTGTGCATCTAATGAAAACAATGTATTGACTGATTTCTTTAATAATGGTGTCTACGATAAGCGACGTAAGTTCCATTTAACCAATGCACCAGCAATGGATATCCTAGTTTCCAGCAATTTGGAACGACTTTTATTTGACCTTTATGACGAAAATAACTATGAAGTCGCTAGTTTAATGAATCAATTGACTCAACGCGGTCATTATCAAGTTAGCGGTGAAGTTTTCACTAAATTACAAAAAAATTTTGCAGCTGGTTTTGCAACAGAAGAAGAGGTTAAATCAGAAATCAAACGGGTCTACAATTATGACCGCTATGTAATTGATCCACATACTGCTGTTGGCTCTTTTGTAGCAAATCAATATCAAAAGAAGACCGGCGATCAAACCCCAATGGTCATTGTTTCAACGGCCAGTCCATATAAGTTCCCAGAAACGGTGTATGAAGCCATCACTGGTGGTCCTAGTATGCAAACTGGCGTCGGTGCAATTAAAGAATTGCATGATGAATTAGGCGGTCAATTATCAATCGGTGTGCGTGCCCTTTTTGATCGTGAACCCAAGACCGAAAAAATTATTGAACCAAATGATATGGAAAAAGAAATCAGTTCAATTTTAGATTTGAAATAATAGTTAAGGAAAAATAGATATGAAAGTTGTTAAATTTGGAGGTTCTTCCCTAGCCTCAGGTAATAGCGTAGATAAGGCCCTAAGTATTATTAATGCCGATCCCGAAAGACAAGTCGTTGTAGTCTCAGCACCGGGCAAAAGAACTGAGGATGATATTAAAGTAACCGATCTAATGATCACTTACGCATATATGAGCTTGAGGAGTAATAATTATCAAGACATCGCTACCCGTATTTTTAAGCGTTATGAATTAATTGCCCAATATTTTGAGCTGCCTGAAGCAGAATTAGAGGATATTAAGCAGCTTCTACTTACATTGCCGAAGCTAAGTTACCCTAATAATGACTACCGCATGGCAACCTTTAAAGCACACGGAGAACGTCTTAATGCAATTTTGATTGCTAAAATTTTAAATCATCAAGGAATTAAAGCACGATTTTTAGAGCCAAAAGATGTAGGTTTAATTGTCACTGGCACTTCTAATAATGCTGAAGTCAATCCTGAAACTTATGTGAACTTAAAAAGAATTAAGGCTGCAAAAGATGAAAAGATCATTTTTCCTGGCTTCTATGGCATTACACCATCAGGACATATTGCTACTTTCTCTCGCGGTGGTTCTGACATTACCGGTGCTATTCTAGCTAGGGGGTTAAACGCTGATCTTTATGAAAACTTCACCGATGTCGATGCTATTTTTTCAGCCAATCCCCATATCGTTGATCAGCCCAAGCCAATTAAAAGAATGACTTATCAAGAAATGCGGGAACTATCTTATGCGGGATTTTCCGTCTTTCACGATGAAGCCTTAATTCCTGCTATTCAAGGCGAAATTCCTGTCAATGTTAAAAATACTAATGCTCCAGAAAAACCTGGGACAATGATCGTACCAGAGGACGGCTTTATACCTAAACACACAATCACAGGTATTGCCGGAGGCAAAAACTTCGCGGCCCTTTATTTAAGAAAATATATGTTAAATAAAGGTGCTGGTTTCACCTTGAAGTTAATGGAAATTTTGCAAAAACATCACGTTTCATATGAACATATGCCATCTGGAATTGATGATATTACCATTATTTTCAAAAAAGATGTCTTAACTGATCAATTAATTGATGTTATCTGTAATGAAATTCAAACTAGTCTAAATCCAGATCAAATGCAGTGGATTGATGATTATGCTATTACAATGGTCGTTGGTGAAGGGATGAAGGACAAGCTGACTTTATGTGCTAGCCTGCTTTACCCTCTTGGTAAAAAGAACATCTCCATTCAAATGATTAACCAGGGTGCATCCCAAATCTCAATTATGATTGGTACCAGACGGCAAGATGAAGAAGTAGTTATCAAAACCATTTATGATAATTTCATTGCTCAGGATAAAATTTAACATAAGCTATAATATAACAAATAAAAAAATGGTAAATCTGGTTATTAGTACCTTGATTTACCATTCTTACTTTATGAGATTATCTTTTTACTAAAAAGTAACTACTTTATACTCCAAATATTTTTCTCCATCAAAGCTCATTTTCACAATAAATGGATTCTTTGGCTGGATCATAGCAAAGGCTTCATATTTAAAGTTTGGATCATAGTAATTAATTACTGATCCAATTGCTGTACCATGTCCACCAATAATCATAGTTTGATCTTGATATTTGGACAAAACTAGCTTCAAAGCTGCAACATTTCTCTCCTGCGTCTCTTTTAAAGATTCGCCATTTCTTAGCTTATAATCAAAATCTTCCCATTGTCTTTCACAATATTCATGAAAATTAGAAATCCACTCATCACCAATTTTTCTTTCTCTAAAGTCAGAAATAGATGATAATGTTAGTTTCTTCTCGTCTATAACTGGTTGAATTGTATCAATTGCACGCTTGAATGGACTAGAAAAAGCTTGGTCGATGTGTTTATCTCTAAAGTAATCAGTTACTTTTTTTCTATCTTGCAACCCCTTTTCTGTCAAAGGACGTGTTAAATCATCATGAACTGATAAATCAGGTTGAGCATGTCTTACAAAATATACTGTTGTCATAATTGTCTCCCAAGCAATAACATATTATATATTTTTTTACTACCGTTATTTGAATCAAATTTTACTTAATCCAATTTATAAATTCAATGATAAATTAATTTTTCCTTGCTCTAATTCAATTTTTCACGATACACTAAAAGCAAATATTTGTATACTCACGAAAGGATTTCATATGGGATTAGAAATACTCAATCATACTGATCAAAAATTAATTTCCAATGCCGATTTTTGGCAATTAGTTGATTTTCAAAGAGAATCAAATAAATTCTCTGAGTTTAAAGGTATTTCCTTTGTTTCCAACATTAAATTTATTGAGAAAAATCTTCTACCACGTTTTGACCAGATCACACTAATTCTTGGACTAACTGATAATGGATCAAATTCAATTGGCAAAAGAATTGACCAAATTTTAAATAAGCGTCGTGATTTGATTGAATATAGTTACGAGCACCAAGATAGTACCTTCACTAAACGCATTTTAGATGGTAGTTTACAACTTTTCTTCACCAAACAGAATTTGATTCACACTAAGCTTTATTTAATGAGAAATCAAAGCAAGTACTCCGTCTTTTCGGGTTCAATGAATCTTACCGATGCGGCTGTTAATAAAAATATGGAGCAATTAGTTTGGGACTACGGCAATACTTCTGATCCATTGTTCAATTGCTACCAACAAATGTTTCAGGATAACCTTGATCAAGCTGCAACATACATTGATGCTAAAAAATTATCTGGTTATTTAAAAGACAAAGATAAAGAAGAGCTACGCATTCATGTGATGCAGGATTCTTCTCTAGAAATTAAAAATAGTCCTAATTCAACTGGTAAAGACATCATCATTCTTCCAGCTGAAGAGATCAAAAAGTATCGTGACCATTACAGCAAAGATGATGAATTAAAGAAATTATCTGAAAATGAAAAGCTTGTTGCTTCACAAACAGTTACTTTATTTGGTGAAGGTGGCAATAAAAGACGTAAGCTAGATACAATCGGGCAAGATTTATATAGCTTAACTCAGCACATTATTCGTCAAGACAAAAAGGCAAAAGCAGATACAACACAAATTGAAAAAGAAGAAGATCTCTTCCCTGTTCCTGTTCAGTTTTACAATAATGGTCAATTATTCCAAGCCTCTAAAATTGGTGATAACATCCCTTCTGAAGTTATTACTTCTGATTTAACTGAAGAGCAATTAAAAAATGCACTTCAGCTTTTCTGTGATATCACTCATGAATATAATACTTACAAAGAAGTTGGTGAAGGCTGGCAAGCTTGTGACTTTATGTTGTTTCTGTATGAATCACCATGGCTTTGGAAAATCCGCAATTTATATGAATTATCTGGAAGCAACGTATCTAGAGAGGACGTGCCTATTGCTACAGCACTAATCGGACAAGGTCGAACTGGTAAGTCCACCCTAGGGAAAAGACTAGCCGCTAAATTAATTGGTGCTCATAATTTCTTAGATAGTGGAATGATGGATCCAAAGAATTATGCCTTTGGCAAGAGTAATATCAATATGACAATTACCAACACGCTAAGTGACTATGTATATACAAATGGTCCTGTAAGTCCATTAATGATTGATGATGTCAGTCCTGAACTTACAACGCGTACTTACTTTGAAAGATTCATCAAGGAAGTTACTAACAACCGTAATTTAACTCATCCCTCACCAGCATTCATTTTCACGATGAATAGACAAGAAAGCTCTATTAAATCACAATTTTCACTAAAGCCTGAAATTATGCGTCGTTTATGGTACTTAAGCTTTGAATCTACTTTTTCAGGTGAAAGTGATCAACGTAATGCAGCATTAACTAGCTTATTTAGCCGTGCAAATGATGATCTTTTTAAATATTGTCAAGTTGAATTAGCAAAATTCTTTACTAACGTTAGTGTTGAAGACGCACAGAAGATTGAAAAAGACTTCTTATATCCAATCAAGCATGTTTTAAAAACTGCACTTGATAAATTTGATATGTATAACCAAGTCAGCAAGTATTTTGAAGAAAATTACGATTATTCCCTATTCGTTGGTCGGAATGACTGGGGAATGTTAATCAATCAAGCAAAAATTGGTAGCGATATCTTATTTATTAAACAAGATGACCGGCTAAAAGCTCAAATCAATAAAGAGCTTTTCAATAAAATCTCCGATCAAACGGCGAAAAACAGTGGCTCTACTATGCTTGATCGCTACTTTAAATATTTGCCTAGAAAATATCACATTGCATCACAACAAACTAGTACTGGCTTTATCCTTGACGTGGAAAACTTTGATAAATGGCTTGATGATGATACGTTAATGAATAAGTATCAAAATAGTAGTTCATTTAGAGATAAGCAACAACGAGACAATCAAGCACAATTAACTCAAACAGTTGATATGCTGGCTAAGGCAATGTTAGAAGATCGTGAACAACGACGAAAAGAAGAGGCTAAAAAGAACCATAGTTGGTTTGGTAATCTCTTCCATAGAAATTAGATTGTATCATTCAAAATAAGGCTTCTAACCTATCATGACTTGAAGTCTTATTTGCTATATGGATAATAATGTTGAGATTTAGATTGATATTCTTTTACTGAAATTATTTCGTCAAAGTTAGAATAGAATCTAGTTTGTGATATTCAATACTTCCAAGTGATAAGGTAACCTTCGTTCCTTTATTTAGATCTAAGATTAAATCTAGATAATCGAGATCAAAATCAATAGGACTGAGACGCAAATTTTTAAGATAAACAACAGAAGCATTCTTTATCTCTGACAAATTAATGATTTGCTTATCTTTTTTACGCAAACCAAGTAACTGGAGCAATTTTAGTGCATCGTTGCTATCATAAGTGATAGATGTGATATTCTTACTATCAATTTGCCAATATGAACTAAAACAGGTAGGTAAAGTTAAAAATACGCCTAAAATTAGTACAATAAGAAATAGCCACCAAGGTTGATAACCAAATTCTGCTAAAAACAGTGAAAGAAAAATCACTACAATCATGCCAATTAAGACGTGACTTAATTTAATAGGAGTTCCACCAATAATTCTGTCTTTCATTGTGCTCACCTTCTTATTTATTTTCCTACGCAATATTATAAAGCTTTTTCAAAATAAACCTTTGAGGTAAAATTTGTGAAAATAGGTATTATTCAAGCTACATCGCAAAAAAGTAAAAATTTCATATTAGAGAAGTATATCAAAGAATCTGTAGGATCCAATGATCAAGTATTCAATTTTGGTATTTATCAAGATAGTTCGGCTAGTCTATCTTACGTGCAAGTTTCCCTAGCTGTTGCATTATTAATTAATAGCAAGGCGACTGACTTCATTGTGACAGGATGTACTTCTGGACAAGGAATGATGCTTGCATGAAATACTTTTCCTAATATTCAATGTGGTTATATCCCCACTCCACAAGATGCTTTTCTTTTTGGTCATATCAATAACGGCAATGTTGTCTCCTTTCCACTAGGACTTAATTGGGGTTGGAGTGGTGAAATCAATTTTGAGCAGACTATAAAAAATCTTTTTGAACAGCCTTGGGGACAAGGTTATCCTCCTTCACAAGCAAAAAGAAAGATAAGAAATGCTCAAGAAGTTAAAAATCTCAACGTAATTAGTAAGAAATTAATGATTGACATTATACCTAAAATTGATCCTGATCTTATTTTCCCTGTGCTCAATTATGAACCGATTTATAACTTCATAATTAAAAACGGAACCGATCAAAAATTAATTTCAATTATCAAAAGGATAAAAAATGACTACAAAAATTGAAAAAATATCTCCTAAAATCTACAAAGTAACTGATAACGATAAGCATCTAGGCACTATTTCTACTTATCACAATCTTTTTCATAACAAATATATTTATCTAAAATTCAATCTAAGTGATTACTCTGTAAATATTCCATTTTCAAAAATAGTTCAAGCAGAGCACCAAGCATTGCAAGTCATGATTGATTCAAATGAAAATCCAATCGTAGATTTTTTATTAAGAAATGGTTTTATCTGCAAACGACACTGTTATACGCTTACCGTCAACAAAAAAGATTTAAAAATTGAGATCAATAACAAATTATCTCTTCATTTTTTCAATACAGAAAGTCCCGATTACAGAACATGTTGCCAATTACTTTATAAATATTACAAACAAGTTCATCAATCTGTGTCACCATTAACTGCTAATATTGACACGTTTATCCAAGAAGTTCCAACAAAAACTGGATATTATAGTACTAATGAACTCGGAGAAATAGATAATCTTGTATTCACTGAAAACAACGAGATTGCATACATCTGTTCTTGGGATAGGTTTAGTTCTAATAATTTTATTGAAACTATTCTAGTTAAAATGTTTCAAAATTATCCTTCAATATTTTTTGAAGCAGACGATACTGACTGGATGGCTTATCAATTACTAAGCTATTTTAAAATAAATAAGAATAACAGTTTCAATACCTATATCTTTCCAAACTAAAGTAAAGACACTGCATCCCTAAAAATGCAGTGTCTTTCTTCAACTATTCTTTTACTAAATGAATCTCTCGATCAAACAACTGATGCATTCCTTCATTAAAGTTATGGGCAATAAAAACAATCGTCGTTTTGCTTTTCAATAAATTCTTCAAAATCAACATTGTAGCTTTCTGATCAATTGCACTAGTTCCCTCATCAATCAAGATAATATCACTATTGTGAACTTTTGCTCTAGCCAATACAATTTTTTGTCTTTGACCTCCGGAAATATTCAGCTTATCAAGATTAATCTTTTCATCTAGTCCTTCAGTAAACTTAGCGATATCATCAGCAAAGTTCACTTCATTTATTACTTGTTTAACTTTTCCATTCAGTTTTTCATTAAACATCGTAATATTTTCTTCAATCGATGCTGGAAAAACTACTGGATCTTGCGGTAAATAGCCTATCTTACTCAAATCAGGATTAATTTTCTTACCAGCCTTATCCTCATAAACAACTTTACCTGCACTAGGCTTAAGTTCACCTAAAATTAGTTTAAACAAAGTAGACTTACCTGCACCAGAATCGCCAGTTAATAAAATCTTTTCGCCTTGCTTAATCTCCAGATCAGGATAAGTCAATTTTTCTCCATTAGGGAACTTTAAAACTAGATCTTTTGTTTTAATTACATTAGGCATAACTACATCTTTTTCAGCTTGCATCGGAATATCACTAGCAGATTTATCAACTTCGGCAAGTAATTTTTTACTACCTTTCATTGCTCCTAACCCGTTAGTAAGTGTATCAATTCCTCCATTTAAGTAATACCGAAAATTACCGACTACCAATAAGGCACCAATTGGAATTTGATGATTTTTAACCAACCAACCAGCAAGCACAAACAATGCTAAACCAAAAGCCGCGGAAACAATTCCATTTACAGCATTAAGCAGTTTAATATAAGCCGTTTGCTTAACATTAGCATCTTCTAATTTTTTTGATGTTTTTTCTATTACGGAAAATAGTTTAGCTCCAGCTAAAAATTGTTGAAGTTGATCCAGACCAGATAACCAATCATTTAATGTATCTAAATATTTTTGATTGCTGTCAGAAATTAATTCTGTTGCTTTTTGTAACGGCTTTTCTGTTAACTTTGGCAGCAAAAGAGAAATAGCTACCATCAAACAAATAGCCAACAATAATTGCCAACTCAATAAAATAAGATAAATTAAAACAAAAACGATCGTTGACACACCATAAATCAATAAGAAGACATTAATAAAGTAGTTATTGTTAAGCATTTGTAAATCATTAGTCAAACGATTTTGCATCTGTGCAACAGTATGCTTTTTCCCGTCATAATAATATCGCTTAACAATTTTATCTCTAACTTGATTATTTAAGTCTTGTACCTGAGCCTGCTGCTGATAATCAACTAAAGCACTCACACCATAGTCAACTAACATAATCAGAAAAGCAAGAACATCGATTAAAATAAACTTAGTCCAATTACGACTTAAAAGGATATTCGTCTCTTCTTGTACAACGTAAGTATTGGTAATTGATAAAGCAGGAATAATAATCCAACCAATTGCAGTTAACCAGAAACGAACTGGATTGGTTTTAATAAAAGCTTTCAAATTCATCTTACTTTATCCCCTTTCTTACTTTTTAATTTAATTTCTTGATCAAATTTTGCTTTTAATTCTGGCGTAAAGTTGTGAGCAATCATCAAAATAGTTTGATCTGTTTTGAGCAATTCATCAATGATTTTTTCGGTAGCTTTTTGATCGATCGCACTAGTTACTTCATCCATTAAAACAAACGATTGCTCGTGTATTTCCGTTCGCGCTAAAACAACTTTTTGCCGTTGTCCACCAGACAAATTTTCACTTTTTAGATCAATTGTTGTATTAACACCATCTGGCATTTTGGCTAAGTCGGATTGGAGTTGAACTGCTTGAACAACATCTTGAAGCTTATCCTGCAAATTTTCGTTAAACATTGTAATGTTCTCTTTGATCGTTGCGGGAAAAACTACTGGATTTTGCGGCATATTGCCAATTCTAGCTTTTCCTTCAGGAATGATAGTTTCATTTTCATCTAGATAGGTCACCGTACCAGATTCAGGTTTTAGCTTACCTAACAAAACATTAAACAAGGTTGATTTTCCTGTTCCTGAATCGCCAGTAAGCAAAACTTTCTGCCCTTTTTTTATTGTAAAATCAGGATAAAAAATTGTTTCCCCCTGATCGTATTTTACAGACAAGCCTGAAACTTTAAGACCGTAGGCTGATACTTTATCTTTATTTTCATCAGGAACTTGCTTTCTTAAATCGGTAATCTGTTCGCGTAAAGCCTTAGTTGACTTAACTTGCGTTAACGACTGAGTAATATTCCAAATTGCTGAAAAAATCGTAAATGCAAAACCACTAGCAACTGCAAAATCACCGAATGAAATCATATTAAGCAAAAACATGATTCCAGCAATAAAGCTCATACCAATTTGTGCAATTGAATTGCTAAAAGCATTAATCAAATAACTTACACTTCTTAATTTTGCACTACCCTTACTTGCGTCCACATAATCACTACTTGATCGATGAATTTGCTTAACCAAACGACTGTATGCACTATAACGACGTAGTTCCTGCAATCCACCAAGCCAATGAGCAATTGTATTTAACAGCTTTTCATTCTTTTTATTTACTTTATCTGTGGCAGCTGATGTTTTCTTCTCCATAATTTTAGGAGCAAAAAGTGTAATCACAGCTAAAATGGCAGTAACCAAAATTAGAATCCAGTTCATGCTTGCTAGTAAAACAATAGCAATCACAATCTCTAAAATCCCACTTAAAATAGTAATCCAAGGTGTAGCATAATCATCTGATAAGATTTTTAAATTGGCTGTTAATCGGTTCTGCATACTAGAGACTTTTTCATCACTTTTTTCATCATAGTAATGATGCATGATTTCTTGCCGAATTTTATGCAGATAGTTTTGCGTCTGCCTAGTGAAAACAACGGTAGTAATTGGTAAAAGCAACGAAGTGAATAATGCTAAAACAAACTGCATTATTTGCCAATAAACATATGTATTAAAATTACCAGCAGTAATTGAATTCAGAGCATATTTAAATAAATATTCACTAAAACTCCCAAATAATGCGTATAAAACATACAATAAGATAATAATGCAGGCTCGAAACACATTGCTTTTAAATAGCTCTTTTAAACTCATACTTCTCCTCCATTAATCATTAATAAAAATATTTATCGTACTTTAATATTACTACACAAAAATAATTTTTTACACATATTTTTTTAATTTTTAAGCTAAATCATATTTCATAAACATAAAATAAGACTAGTAATCAATTCAAATTGACTACTAGTCTCTTTCTTTACCAAAAACTACATTTTTCGCAAAACGTCGATCAATACACGACGTAAGTCTTCGTTCTTCTTGCCCATTTCTTCGATCAATCTAGCTTTATCATCTAAAGCCTGATTATATTTATCTTGCAAAGCATTATATCTTTGCTCCAGTTGATTGTAATTTCTGATTACTGTATTGTAGCGTTCACGCAAACCGCTAGCTTCATCAAATTCATAATTATTCCGACTATCATAATTATTTCGATTATTATAGCGGCGGTTAGACTGATTATTACGTGAGCGGTTATTATTTTCTCTTCTGATCTCAAAAGGATGCTTATTTTGTCGCTTACGTTGATTTTGCGTTTGATTATTATTTCGATTATTGCTATTCTTCTGATTATTCTTACGCTCAAAGTCCTTAGATTGACCTTCACGACTTTCATTCTGATCCTTAGAATGTTGCTCAGGCTTTTCTTTAGTTTCTGTTTCCTTATTTTCAGCCGCTTTTTCAGCATTCTTGCGATACTTTTGATCAATCTTGATATTTTGATAAAAAGGACTAAGTTCAGCTATAACTTTTTCACCATCTTCAACCGAAAAACTTCCCCGCTTGTTAACTGGCTTAATAAAGTTGGTCTTCACAATTGAAGCAATCTTATCTTCTAATTTCTTTTGAATAGATTTATCAATCTTATCATTCTTTATAACTTTAGCTAAAATCTTACGCTTAGTAATTGTCTTAACCCGCTTGTAAGTGTCAATGTTTTTGCGGTAGCCTTTAAACCATTAGTCTAACCTTAATTTC
>NZ_PCZF01000036.1:0-17824 GCF_002554115.1 Lactobacillus sp. UMNPBX4 | reverse complement strand
AATGATCTAAAAGCTTAAACTATCAATTTGTCAATGTCTTAACTTAATGACATTGCCGAATCTGGAAAAGTGCCTCCTTTTTATTATTCAATTGTTATTTAGTTTTTAACTGATTAATACCAGCCGTTTGCTTGCCAGAATGACTTAGCAGCAGTCCATGAACCGTAACGGCTTTGTACGTATTGGTCAGCAACTCTTTCTTGGTTGGCAGCTGAGTAGTCACCGTTCAAGTATGATGCTGAAAGTTGGTACTTACCTACGTATTGACCGTTAGAAGCACTGTATGAGCCACCTGATTCACGGCTAGCAATCCAAGCCTTAGCACTTGCTTCTGAGCCTGATGCGTTTGAAGTGTATGATGAAGCGCTAGTATTTGAAGCAGTTTGAGTATTTTGAGTTTGTGATTGTGCTGGAGCTTGAGTTGAAGCTTGAGCAGTAGTTTGAGTTTGGGTAGCAGCTGCGTGGTAACCAATAGTTACGTACTTAGCACGAACCCATTGGTTCTTACCTAAGTCGTACCACTTGTGGCCCTTTGAATCGTAAGCAGTCTTGATAACTTTCCATGAAGTATCGCTTGCTAAAGTTTGACCAGTTGCTACTGGGTTTTCATAGTTGTTATATACAGTAATTGAATTATCTGAAACGTAGTTTACAGTTACTACGCTTGCATCGTTTTGGACGATAGCAGCTTGTGCAGTGTTTGAGCCTGCGTTGTTTGCTACTACTAAACCTGTAACTGACATAGCAGCTACTGCAATTGACTTAACTAAGATAGATTTAATCTTCAAAAAAATTCTCTCCTTAAAGTTATAAAAAATAATATAAGTAACGAATTTTCACTTATTCGTCTGTCTGTATTCAATTGACATCGTATATACTACAAGCTTTTCGTTTCAGAACCATAACAAGAATATCACTCAATCATTAAGAAAACATTACTTAATATGACATTATTGTAACATTTGTAACATTAGTGTAAATTTATTTAGATAATACAAAATACTGATCTATCAAGGTTACTAGCACTTTTATTTTTAACTTGCTATGTGCAAAAGCATGTTCGTATTTAACAAGCTGAAATATTGCTGCAAACAAAATAGATTCTTTCCAGTTAGAAAGTTAAGTGCTATAGTAAAAATGTATTTTTAAATAAAAGCGAGGAATAAATCATGACTAAATACGAAGTTAAGTTAACTGAAGAAGATTTACAAATGATCAAAGATTGTCACTCAAAGAACCCTTCAATCATGAAGGCTATGAACGAAGCTAAGAAAGTTGAAGACTAATTAATATTTTTGATCTCTAAATCTAAAAAGCATCCCAATCGGGATGCTTTTTCTTATTCATCAAACTTTGTTCCTTGTGGATTTTTCCAATTATAAACGCGAACAATCTCACCGTTTCCATCAAGCACTACAACATTGCCATCATTATGTGGATAAATTAAAGGATCAGAATGTGATCCACCATCAGTAAAAATTCTGGCTGGTTCACCTGGATACTGCATTTTTCTAACAATACAGTCATCCTTTTGCAGTTGCTTCATTTTTCGCCCATCATCGTATTTACCTTCTAAAGCAGCTGTAGGCGTATGCCCCGTCACAATTGTTTTACCAGTTCGATTATGGGCAATCATTTTTTCCACTTGATCAGAATACCAATATTCTTCTCGTGCCCAAATCCGATAAAAGTCATAATCAAACTTCAAACCATAAACTACCTTATTATATGTAGTGGGATCATTATATTTTTCATCAGGGCGCACACCCGCATGAACAAAAATAATCTGCGGTGTATCATACATTGTCGGACATGATTTTAAGAAACGATAATATTTACTTTCTCTAACTTCATCGGGCAAAAGCGTCCGGCCAAATATATTGGTTAAAGTCTTCCCACCGCCGTTATAGAACCAGATTCCATCTTGATGCTCAGTTCCTTCAGCGAAATTAAGCATCATTTGTTCATGATTACCTAATAAAACAAGGGCACCTTGGTTTTTCTGATCTATTAAATAATCCAAAACTTCTTTAACATGTTCACGTCCATCAATATAATCACCACCGGTAACTAATTGAGCTAATGGATAGTCTTTCTTGGCTTGTTCAATTAAATCAATTGTCTCTAAATTGCCATGAATATCAGAAATAAAAATATAATTATCCTTTTTCTGATCATCTTCAAAAGTTTGATCAACAATTTTACGGGTCATTCTTACCCCTTCTTATCTTTTTTTAGACTATTAATTTGTTTCATTCCACGCTTTTTGCAAAACATCACTAAAATGTTGCAATTCGTTTTCATCAAACACAATTAATAAACCATTTCTAATTACATCCATTTTTTCATCGCCATTACGACTTAATTCCAAGCTAGAAACAAATAATGCATTTTCATCAGACGCTTTCATTAAGACATATTTAGCCTCATATGGGGCGCTCCCTTGACTATCGTCTAAATATTCCATAGCAATTTGATCTAGCAACTTTTGAGGGAATTCAAATGCTTGAATAGTACTCTCAGCTTCTTTTTGACTTACCCAACCTTGATAATTATCAGGTGTAACTTCATCAGGCATTTTCATTAACATAAATTGTGATTTGTTTTTATCAATAAATAATTGGCAAAGTGGCATCGCTCTTCCTCTCTTCTATTACATCATTTTCTTCTTACTTCTATTATAAGCTGCTTTTGTATCAACCATTAGAAAATCGACTACAATAATATATGAAAAGAAGTGATTGTTATGTTTAATGACAAAAATGCTATTTTAGCTAAAAATTTACACGTTGATTCTTTTAAGTATCAATCAACTGAAGATATGCCTAATGAAGCTTATGAAAAATGGCAAGAAAACCATATGAACGCCAAAGTATTCAATTTAGAATTTCGTAATATCGGTCAAAGTGGCGAATGGCAAGAAATGATCGTCATCTGGGGCGACTAAAAAGTTAGCTTTTCTTGATCTAAATCAATTTCTTATCTAATTTTTACTTGTATAATCTAGTTAACAAGTAAAGAGATTTAGACAGGAAGTAACGAATATGCTAAAAATCACATTTACTGACTCCGCATTAGATTATTTAAAAAGAAGAGAAATTGCTGACAAGACTTTGATCTTAATTACCGATGATGGCGGCGGCAAATATTCCATCAAGGGTGGCGGCTGCAGTATTGGTTCACATTTTTCAATTATTTGGGTTGATGAAAAAGATCCGGACTATCCTGTTCAATTAGACAATGATCAAGGACTTAAAATTTATACTTCTAAGTATGATATGACCTTGATGGGTCCAAACATGGTGATGGATTATAATGCTGGCAGCCTTAACCTTCGCTCCGATGAAGGAATCTTAGATGGCGGCGTTGAAATCGGCAACGGTGCTGCCCTAATTAAGGCTAACAAAAATGTTAAAATGACTGGCGTTGAATGGCGCTGCTAATAATGAAAAAAGCAATCTAATCAAAAACAGGTATGCATCATGACAACGCATACCTGTTTTTCTATCTAAAATAATATTTTAAGCTTTATATCTAGATACACCATCCAAATAAGTCTCACTCAAAGTCATGTCTGGATTCAAAACAATGAAATCAGCTGGCTTATCAGGCTTAATTGAACCACATTTATCAAGCTTATTAATTGAACGTGCTGGAACATATGATGCCATCATAATTGCATCTTCAGGAGTAACAACGTTCCAATCAACCAGATTCTTTACAGCTTGCTTCAACAATAAAATACTACCTGCTAAGTTATCGCCATCCTTCAAGCGAGCCATGCCGTCTTTTACATAAACTGGTAATTCACCTAACATGTAATCACCATCTGGCATGAGTCCCGCTTGCATACAGTCAGTGATCAAGCAAATATGTTCTGGGGCCTTAGCACGTACTAGAGCTCTGACAGTTGGTTCCAATACATGGTGACCATCACAAATTAATTCATCGGTTACTAAGCGAGCAGAGTATGCGGCTCCAAGCAAGTTAGGAGCATGTTGTGACATTGGTTCCATACCGTTATACGTATGGCAAAACATAGTGGCACCTGCTTCGATACATGCAATGGCATCCTTATAATCTGAGGCTGAGTGTCCTAATGCAATGATGATGCCGTCTTTCACTGCTTGACGAACAAATTCTTTGGAACCCTTACGTTCTGGAGCCATCGACATCTTAATTAGCATCCCGTCAGAAGCTTCTTCATAACGGCGAAGCTCTTCAATTGAAGGATCACGCATATACTTAGGATTTTCTGCACCAGCATGTTTAGGAGTAAAGTAAGGTCCTTCAAAGTGTAAGCCTTGAATTTTAGCACCAGTTTCTTCACCCTTATGTGCTGCATACTTTTCACAAGTTTCAATTAAATGTTTATCACTATCAGTAATCGTAGTTGGAAGCCATGAAGTAACGCCTGCCTTAAGTAAGCCTTCAGAAATCTTGTTGATTCCTTCCCAGTCACTCTTCATAGAATCTTCATTAACTAAACCGTGAATGTGAGTATCAACTAATCCAGGAGCAATCCATTTACCGGTATAATCGACAATCTTGCCTTCAGGCTTTTCATCTTCTGGATAATAAAAACCAAATTTTCCGTGATCATCAACTTCTAAATAACCACCAATTTCAGTTTTATTTTCTAAAAAGAATTTATCTGCATGAATGAAATATGTCATCATTTTTCTCCTCATATTATTCATCATATTGCTTAGATCTATATACAAATTTATCTCCGCGAGCGAGTGCTTGTGTAAACTCGATCGGGATGTTTTTATCATTTATTGCTTTACGGTTAATTTTTAAACTAGCCGTATTTTCTTTAACATGAAGAAGTTGAGCCGCTTCTTTAGTCAGATTAACTGCTTGTACATCTTCAAATGCCAATACACTAATTTGATGATATTTCTTTTTCAAAGTTCCATATAAAGTCCCTTGATTCAAATCATCTAAAGTTAAATTAGGAAAAATCTTCTCTGGCAAATAAGTGCGGTTATACACTAACGGCTCACCATCAGCCAAACGTAATCTTATCAATTCATACGCTTGATCATTTGACGCAAGATTCAATTGCAGTGCAATTTCTTTTTCTGGTGTACACAATTTAAGAGAAATATTTTTAGTAGACATTTCCTTGCCTTCGCCTTCCATCTGGCTACTAAAAGAATACATGCTACCTAAGTTCGGCTGCTTGATAAAAGTTGGTGTAACAAAGGTCCCTTTACCATGCAAACGATAAATTAAACCCTTTTCTTCCAATTCATTAAGTGCTAAACGCACAGTGCTACGGCTCACCTTGAACATTTCAACTAGTTCTCGTTCGCTCGGAAGCTTCTGATTAGGTTGATAATCTTTTTTGATATGTGAAGCCAATTGGTTCATCAATTCTTTATAAAATGGGCTTTTCATTTACTCACCTTCTAACTGGTTAGTACCACTTTGAGTAAAATTATATCATGAAAGAGCTTTCTGCAAAGTGGTTATAACCAGTTATTTTTGGTGCAAAAAAAGACCTGCATGAATACTCGACTTCTAAAGTTGGGCTTCATTACAGGTCTTTTGTTAGTACTCTGATGCTGAATGCCAGCATAGAGGTTACTACTTAACTTTATTGATATATCAACGTTTTTAACACTTCATTTAAAAAAAGTGTGCATTTTATGTGCAATCCGTTATTAACTAACCCACAACTTATTCATCTTCTCATTCATATTAGGATCAACACCTACATAAGTATTCATAAACATTTGCAGCGAGTGTCCCATTTTTTCAGCCGCCCACGGATATGACATACCAGGTGTATTAGCTAAATTAGTACAAATAGTATGTCTAAATGAATACATGCTTAATTGTTTATCATCAGACTTTATATCCAACTTATCACAAATATTCTTAAGCATCATATTTATACTTTTTTGTCTGATAGGTTGATCATTAGCAGACGCTTTATAATCATGCAAATTTATAAAAACTAAATCTAATGGATTTTCTAGATCGTGCTTTTTCAAGAATTCCTTTTGCTTAGTTTCATACTGTTTAACCAAATCAATTACATCTTTAGGCAATGGCAGCAGTGTTCTTGAATAGCCCTTAGGACGCGCTTTTAAAGCTCCAGTAAGTGAATTAGTATAATCAGACCAACTATCATTTATACGAAAAGTCCAAGCTGAATCTTCATAAACAACGTTGTTGAACTTTAATGCTTGAAGTTCTCCAATTCTCATACCTGTGTAGCTTTCAATTAAGATTGCCAATTTACTGCCAACGTTCATAACTGAACTATGTTGTAAATCTTTTTCAATCAAATTTCTAATTTCATCCAATTCATTAGATGAAAAAATGTACCATTCTTTCGGTACGGTAAAATCACTTTGTTTAAAAAATAATTTTAAGGCACCTTCTGGAACAGGATTTTCTTTTACTACTTTTCCTTCGATTGACTTAAAAAAGTTACGCATATGTACAAGTCTTTTAGCAATTGTAGAAGAACGGCTAACAGTTACTTGATTTTTTCTACATATTCATGCGCATAATCAGATACAAGTTGTGTAGTTACCTTATTAATTGAGGTATTTTTAAAGTATGCATTAAAATCATTTGCTGATTCTTGCCAAGATTTTAAAGTTACGGGACTAATTGTATTTGCTCTTCGATCAACATACTTTTGAAAAGCTTTAGCAAAACTAACTTTACCATCACTAAAGTTTAGGCCATCTTCATATTCAGCCCATAAATTTCGTTCTAGCTTAACCGCTTCTTTCTTGGAATTAGCATATTGAACGGGGAAACTTATCCTTTTACCAGTCGCTTTGTCTACTGGTTGAATTCTTACTTTCCATTGTCCAACATGTTTACCTTTAATTACTTTTTTAATCATCGTTAACTACCCTTTTTATTCTATAAAAAGAGCAGAACGTAAGCTACTCCTACATTCTACTCTCTCAAATTTACTTAGTCCACGTGGTTTCTTGATGATAACCCGCTTCTCCTAGCCAATTTTCTACTTCTTCTAAGATAAAATATGCTCGACTTCCTGGGAATTTGTGATAAGGCATTCCTGATTTTTTTAGTTTGTAGAAAAGCGTTGTGCTAATACCTAAAGTTTGGCAAAGTTCTTTACTATTTAAAATTTTTTGAGTCATTTTATAAATCCTCGTATAATATAAAAAGAAAAAATAATTTCTAGATCTAAGCATTATTTTGACCGTTTTGCTTAGATTTTTTTGTTTTTAGGCGTTTTTTAATGAATGATTTCGTAATGTGAATTGGTTGAATACGCCTTAATAATTGTTCATCCGTATCTACCCGCCTATCGTCAATAAAAACGTATTTATAAAAATCGGTAGGTGCATAAGGCGTTGTAATAATAATTTCCTCTAAATTAAGTTTCTTATCATGATAGCGTGAAGGTGCTGACTTATCATGTTGATAAGGATCCAGAATTCTAAGTAAATCGGAATAACTAAAATCTCTGGGGCGTAAATCATTTAAAATTACAAAGTGTTCACCACAGTAATCTTGAAAATAATCACGACTACTGCCAAGGATTGAGTACTTTTTATTTCTAAACAAATATTCCGCAAAGCGAGTTTTACCTACTCCTGCTGCACCATATAACCATAGGACCTTCATTTTCTTGCCTTTAAAACTCTTAAGCCATTTTTCATGCTCTTTTTCCGCCCTTAATTCAGTGATTTGATCAATTAATTTTTTGTGTCTAGCAAGCTGAGAAATGCCAATCTGATTTTCAAGCTCGTCGTAAGTAATCTTGTTTTCGGCATATTGATCGATTAGAGAAGAAATGAATTTCGGGCTCTTAGTAACTTTGGCTCTAATACTTTTCATCCGAGCTTCAAAATCAAAAGATGCCACAACATCACTCGCTTTATAAACATGCTTGCCTTGGCTTTGTGCTTCCTCTGTCTCATGCAACAGGTAAGAATAAGCATTAGCAATTCTGCCTTTCCACACTCCCACATACTGAGGCTGGTCTTTAAACATACTTGCCACAGAGCTGATTTTCTGGGGGTTCTCATACTTCAAAACCACATGGATATGTGGTCTGATAGTCTTACCATCCTGATTTTTTTGAGGATCTTGGTCATGCTTAATATACGCCCACTCCAGCGCTCCTGATTGCTTCAAGATAGTTGATAGATCTTTCTCATCTACTTTTAGATGATCTAAGTCTTGTACGTACATGAACTGTCTTGCACGTGGTTCTTTTACTTTTTTCTTCATAGAGATTAACCTTCTAACTACCAACCAAAACTATATTTATGTAAAAGATGTTTTAATAAATCTTCCATATCATTAAATGACAAATCGTTAGATCGTTGAAACTGCTTAGAATCAAAAGTTTCATAATAATAAATAGGAATTCGTAGCTCTTTAGCTGCACAATAACTGTCTTGACCAACAATAATTTCCCATTGTCCTAGATTTTCTTTTACAGCTACTAGAGGCAAACTCTCATGATTCAAAATGTACTTAAGTTTAAGTAATTTAATGCGATCATCATTACACAATTTTTTGTCTACGCTGAATTGACCATAATTATCTGTCTCATAAATTTTAGCTACCGTTTTGTCATCATCATTCTTAAAATCCGGCAAACATTTTGCTTCATAATCCATTTTTTCCCATTCTTTAGGACTTTTATGACTTCCCTCGTTCATTTCGATTTCTTCATTTTTTGTCATTTTAAAGTTTCCTTCTTTCTAGGTATTTACCTTTTTCAGTTACCATGCACACTTTGCACAGTTCATGACAACTAGAAAATAACAAGTTCAGTCAAACTGTTCCTGTGAAAAGTGTTAAAAAAGGTGGGACCTTAAATTACGCTATCGAGTCAGATAGTCCCTTCACTGGTATTTTCTTGCCAGAATTATCTGATACTGCCACTGACACTGAAGTTGCAGAACCAGGACAAGAAGGGTTATTCTCAGTCAACGATCAATACAAGATTAACAATAAAGGTGCTGCTACCTTTAAGCTTGACCGTAAAGCCAAGACCGTAACTATCGAGGTTAAGAAGGGTGTTAAGTGGTCAGACGGCAAGCAAGTTAATGCTAAAGACGTGGAATACGCTTATGAAATTATTGCTAATAAAGACTCCAAGTCACAACGTTATACCGATTCTCTTGCCGACATTGTTGGTTTAGCAGAATATCACGAAGGCAAGAGCAAGAAGATTTCTGGTATTGAGATGCCTGATGGCGAAAATGGCCGCAAGGTCGTAATTCACTTTAAACAAATGAAGCCTGGTATGCTTCAATCAGGTAACGGTTACTTCTGGGAATACGCTGAACCTTACCATTACTTAAAGGACGTACCATTCTCCAAGTTGATGTCTAGTGACAAGGTTAGAAAACAACCACTCTTCTACGGCCCATTCCGCGTAAGCAAGCTTGTTCGTGGTCAATCTGTCACTTGGGAACGTAACCCGCATTACTGGCGTGGTACGCCAAACTTGGAAAAGGTATCCATGACAGTCATCGGTACCAACTCAGTTACTCAAGCCATCAAGAGTCACAAGTTCGACGTTGCTGGTGTCGTTAATACCCAATGGGAAGATGTTAAGAATGCCACTGACACTAACTTTATCGGCAATGTGCCTCTATCTTATAGCTACTTAGGCTTTAAGGTAGGTAAATGGGACAAAAAGGCTGGCAAAAACGTTGAAAACAAGAATTCTAAGATGAATAATCCATCATTACGTAAAGCTATGGCTTATGCAATGAACGTTGATGCAGTCGCTAAACGTTACTACCACGGCTTGGCCTTCCGCGTTAACACTTTGATCCCTGAACAATTTGGTGATTATACTGACAAGTCAATCAAGGGTTACCCATACAACTTGAAGAAGGCTAACGAATTATTGGATAAAGCCGGCTACAAGAAGAAGGGTGAATACAGAGTTCAACCTAACGGTAAGAAGTTAGTAATTAACTTGGCTGTTAGAAACAACTCAACTACCGCTGAACCTGTTTGGAGAAACTACATCCAACAATGGAAGAAAGTTGGTTTGGATGTTAAATTTGTCGGCGGCCGTCTAATGGAATTCAACAACTGGGTACAAGCTGTCCAATCTGACGATCCAAGAATCGACGTCTTCGAAGGTGGTTGGTCACTTTCAAGTGAACCATCCCCTAACGACCTTTACAATGAAGCTGCACCATACAACTTTGCTCGTTTCGTTTCACCTAAGCAAACTAAGCTTTTGGCTGATATCGACTCAGAGAAGGCCTTCAATCCTACTTACCGTGCTAATGCCTTCAAGAAGTGGCAAAAGTGGATGTATGATGAAGCATACGTTGTGCCAACTACCAACCAATACTCTGTAACTGCTGTTAACAAGAAGATCTCTGGTTGGTCACTTAAGCCTAGTGCCAACACTTGGTTCACTGCAGGTTTCGTAAAATAATTTCTTGAACAATCCTTTTTCTATATTTTCTATAACAAATAAAATTTACTTTTCAACCCCTATCAATTAATCTCAAAATATTCAGTAGCAAATTTGTTGCTGAATATTTTTTTATTTTTCTCAACCCCTATTACTAACCTAAATTGTAGAATGCAAGTCCCTTTTATGTGAAAAATTTTTAATGCATAACACAACATATTGTGGTATTATCATAAATGTATTCATAGATAATGTGTTTTGTGAAACAATAGTAACTTTTAGGAGTGAGTTTTTTATGCCTACCACAAGAATTAAGCTGGATCCTGACTTTATCGATTCAGTGAAACAAGAAGTTAAACCTCATTGGGGAGAATTAGGTTGGGTTACCTACAAGAGAACTTATGCCCGCTGGCTTCCTGACCAAAATAGAGCTGAGAATTGGGATGAAACTGTCAAACGAGTTATTGAAGGTAATATTAACCTTGATCCGCGCTTGCATGATAATCCTTCTGCAGAAGTAATTACGGAGTTAACTAATGAAGCACAAAAACTATTTCGTTTAGTCTATGGCTTAGCTGCTACTCCGTCTGGTCGTAATCTTTGGATTTCAGGTACTGATTATCAAAAGCGGAACGGTGATTCCTTAAATAACTGCTGGTTCATTGCAATTCGCCCACAAAAATACGGCGATAGCCACATTGCGCCTGCTTATCTTAATCCTGAGCAAAAAGCCGTTTCAATGCCTTTCTCCTTCTTATTTGACCAATTAATGAAGGGCGGCGGTGTTGGTTTTTCAGTGGTCAACGAAAATATCGCTCAAATTCCTTCCGTCGACAATAAAGTGGATTTAGCCGTAATCATCGACAAAAAGAGTCCATCTTACGAGGCATCCCTCAAGGTCGGTGCCATCGACAAAGACAAATGGGAAAAGCAAAGTGTACCTGACGACACAATTTATTACAAACTGCCTGACACCCGTGAAGGTTGGGTCTTAGCTAATGCCCGTTTAATCGACATGCACTTTAACGCCACTAATCCAGACCACAAAATCAAATTAGCACTCGATATCTCTGACATTCGTCCATATGGTGCTAAGATCCATGGCTTCGGTGGTACGGCTTCAGGCCCAATGCCTTTAGTTGAGATGCTTATTGATATCAACAACGTTATCAATGCTCGCGTTAATAGTAAGCTTACTGCCGTTGACGGCACTGATATTTGTAACTTGATTGGTAAAACAGTTGTTGCAGGCAATGTCCGTCGCTCTGCTGAACTTGCTCTTGGCTCTAGCGATAATCAAGACTTTATTAAGATGAAGCAAGATAAGGAAAAACTTTATCATCACCGCTGGGCTTCTAACAACAGTGTCGCAATTAACTCTAAATTTAATAATTATGGCCCAATTTCTGACGGAATTTTGCATAACGGTGAACCAGGAATCGTCAATCTTGATCTTTCACGCAATTATGGCCGAATCGTTGATGGTTATCAGGCCGGCATTGACGACAGCGTTGAAGGCACCAACCCTTGTGGTGAGATTTCTCTAGCTAATGGTGAACCATGTAATTTGTTTGAGGTCTTCCCTTATGTAGCGGAACAAGAAGGCTGGGACCTCAAGGAAGCCTTTGGCTTAGCTGCTCGCTACACCAAGCGAGTTACCTTCAGTCCCTATGATTGGGAAATTTCACGCGAAATCATCCATAAAAATCGCCGAATCGGGGTTTCAATGTCAGGAATTCAAGACTGGCTTTTAAATGATCTCGGTCACAGAGTTGTAACTGGCTTTGAGGATGCAGTTGATCAAGAAAATGGGCAAAAGATCAAGAAGCCAATCTATGACCCTCAAGCGGTTAAGATGGTTGACAGCCTTTACCAAGCTGTAGTTGACGCAGACAAGACCTACAGCAAGGAATTAGGCTGCAATGAATCAATTAAGCACACCACAGTTAAACCTTCAGGTACGGTAGCGAAATTGGCTGGAGTCAGCGAAGGAATGCACTTCCACTATGCTGGTTACTTGATTCAACGGATTCGTTTCCAAGCTAGCGACCCACTTTTGCCAGCCTTAAAAGAATGTGGCTACCACACTGAACCAGATATTTACACACCAAATACAATCTGTGTTGAATTTCCACTTCGTGCAGCTCACGCCGACAGCAAAAACTTTGCCTCAGCCGGCACTGTTTCCATCGCGGAACAATTTGCGACACAAGCATTTTTGCAAACTTATTGGTCCGACAATGCTGTTAGTTGTACCGTTACTTTCCAAAGCGATGAAAGTGATCAAATTGCCCCACTACTTTACCAATATCGCCATATTATTAAGTCAACTTCACTTCTTCCTTATTACGGTGGCTCACTTAAACAAGCTCCGAAGGAACCAATTGACAAGCAGACTTACGAGGCTAGAGCCGCATTGATTACTGATGATGTTGAAAAAGTTTTTGCTAAGCAAAATGATGATCAAAAAGGACTAGAGCTAGTCGACCAATCAGATTGTGCTGGTGGCGCCTGCCCAATTAAATAAATTTATTTGGAGGAATGGAATTGAAGAGTATGAGTAAACGTAAAATTAATCTATTTTTTGCAATTATTACTTTCTTTACGTTAGCCTTAACTGCATGCTCAAATAATAATTCAGCTACTAAAAAAAGCACAACTAACCAAATTTCGGTTAATTACACTTTAAAAGAAGGTAAAAAGACCTTTGATAAGAAAACCATAAAAGTTCCTAAAAAAGCTAAAGTAATTGCTGGTTTAAAAAAGGCCTGGAAAGTTAAGGAAACCAAAGGCTTTATCACTGCAATTGACGGCAAAACTCAAAATCCTAAGAAAAAGATTTATTGGACCTACACAATTAACAATAAGTTTGCCTCTAAAGGCGCTAATGAACAAACTGTTAATAACAAAGATAAAGTTAAATTTACTTTAGCTAAAATGAAATAATCATAAGGAGAAAAACAAATGACTAAAACAAAATTATTAAGCTTAACTACTACCGGTGCCGTATTTGTTAGCCTACTTTTCACTGGCGTTGCACCAACCAGCAACGTCCAAGCTGCTTCTTACATTAAAGTTCATTACACCTTAAAGAAGGGCAACAAGGCCTTCTCACACAAGAGTTTTAAGGTTAAGAAAAATGCTAAAGTGATCACCGGTTTGAAAAAAGGTTGGCACGTTAAAAGCACTAATGGCTTTGTTACTAGTATTGCTGGCAGAAGCCAAAATAAGAGTAAGAATATCTACTGGACTTACACCATTAATGGCAAGTATGCTTCTAAAGGAGCATACCAACAACCATTGCATAGAAACGACCGTGTTGTCTGGAAGCTAGCCGGGATCAAGTAAAATGCTTACCAAAGAAAGAGTTCAGATTAGATCTTTAGCACTCCTAGCGATTTTGGTTGCTATGTGTGTAACACTCAGAATTTTTAAAATCATCGATATCCCTAACGTACAGCCCGTAACTGATATGATTATGATTGTGACCCTAACAATGGGTGCTGGCTTTGGCTTTGCCCTATCCGCATTGACCATGATCTTGTCCAATATTTATCTAGGCTTTGGAATTTGGACTATCCCCCAGATTATGGCTTATGTTGGTTGTGTTTTAGTAGTAATCCTACTTGACAAAACCACCCCACTAAAGCAACACTTCTGGATGCAAGTTATCGTAGCTACCCTTCTGGGTTACGTATATGGCTTGTTAATCAATTTCGGCATGTCAATTTGGGGTGGCTGGTCATCCTTTTTAGGTTATGTTGCGGTAAGTTTCTTATTTGATACTTACCATTGTCTGGGCAATTTTGGTTTCTATTTTGTTTTGTACAAACCATTGACTCTTGCCCTAAACAATTACAAACGAAAAGCAGGAATCAGCTATGATTAAAATTTACACTAAAGTTGGTGACAAAGGTTTAACTAAGCAAGTTACTGGCAAAATGGTGCCTAAATATGACCTCCAAATTGAAGCTCTAGGTGACGTAGATGAATTGCAATCCTACTTAGGTGTAGTAATTGCTAACTTATCTAAAAACTGTCTGCAACTTAAAGATGAGCTGCAAGACGTACAACGCAACCTTTACCAATTACAAGCTGATATCGTGGTAAAGCATCATCAAGAAATCACCCATGAAACAGTGCAGCAACTCGAACATCGCATTGATCAACTAACACCCCAAATTCCTTCCATTCCTGAATTTATTCTGCCAGGTGGTAAAGCCACTGGTGCCAATCTTCAGTATGCCAGGACAGTCGCTCGACGCACCGAACGGGCATTGGTCAAATTAAGTTTAAATGAACAGGAATTATCAGATGACGTATTAAAATACATCAATCGATTATCTGATTACCTTTTCACCCTTGGACGCTATGCCAACGTTTTAGATAACTACACCGAAATAAAAAGTAAAAAACGTGAACCAAATAGAATTAATGGATAAGAAAAAGTCGGATGACCTAATATGATCATCCGACTTTTTTCAATCCCACAAAATAAGATTATGTTAGTTAGCTTTCTTTCTTCAAGACTTCTTTCTTAATTTCCATGAACTTAGGAGCATCAGTAACTTTTAATTTTGGAAAGCTCTTCAAGTAGCGCTTATGATTCCAGCTTAATCGTTGCGGTTGTAATTCATCATAGTGCTGCATCACTGAGTGGTGCCAATCACCAACCCGCAATTTTCCTTTCTCAGGCATATGACTTTCTACTTTAGTTCTAACTCGCTCAATAAAGTGGTCAATATGCACATCCCACATCTTAGTTGTAGTATGGAATCTCTCGACACTGATTACTGTTAATACTAAGTCAATACCCATAACAATGGTAATACCCACAGCTAGCCAGCCATGAGTTATCTTTTCTTCATTATTAATGAGCTTCTGAATGATTGGCTGAATAAATTTTACTAATAAAACTACACCAACGCCCCAAAATAATGAAATCATTGGGGCCACTCGACCTTGAATGTTACCCCATAATTTTGAATAATCCCAAAGCTTCATGCGAAAGATTGTCTCTAATAGCCAACTAGCCACAAATTCGAAAATAGTGGCAACGATAGTCCCTACTATAAATAAAAGGAGCAGGTTATCTCGCACGTCTTTGGTACAAATTAAAATTGTAGTAACGGCGAACCCATACACGGGGCAGTAAGGACCAAACAGAAATCCCCGATAATCATAATGGTGGTCTTTGATCGAACAATAAAAGGTTTCCCAAAGCCAGCCGATAACTGAATAAGTAAAAAATAAAACAATAATTTCTGAAATAGTGTACGGCATGTTTGTTTCTCTTTCATGATACAAGTTTATCTATCTCAATAATACGTGAAAGAGTCTATTTTGGCTATTGAAAATCCGTATTTTAGTACAAATATAGATTATTTTAAGAATTTTGTTCGAACTGTCCACCCTGCAATTATTAAAATTATGCCCAATACGCTGAGCATAACACCGGCAGTTTCACCAGCTTTAGGTAATTTTGCCTTAATTTCTGATGTGTCACTTTTAGGGAGTGTGACATGAGTATCGTGTTTTTGCGACTTAGGCGAGATAGTACTTGCATTGTCCTTAATCTCGTCTTTATCTAGAGTAGTTTTTACTGAATCAGAATCTATTTTAGCCGTGGATTTTACCTCGTTAGCCTTAGTATCAAAACCAGTCAAGCCTTTGACAGTTGGAGTGCGTGAAAGGTTTGTATTTTCTGGGGAAGCTTGCTGCTTTTGATCTTTGACCTGTCCTTGAACTTTTTCACCTCCTTTATCTGAAGTAGTTTCTTTTTTATTAATAATCAGCTCTGCTAGACGTTTAAGCCAATCTTCAGAGCGTTCTTCATTATTTTTAGATTTTTTAATTAACGAAATTTGATTATCATCTCTAAACGTAGATTTATGTGGCGCTTCAATGTTAAAATTCTTATTACTTCGATCGTATTTAATTTCTTGCTCGTATTCTTGAACTCGATCATCGCCCAAAGTAAAGGACTGACTCACCCGAAGATAATTAGGCTCATTAGGCTCTGCTTCCACCTTGGTTCGATACTTAATCAAAATTGTGCTCTCTGAATACTTCTTAGCAGGAAATTCAGCTGTTAATTTGTTTTTCTTCAATTTAACTAAACTAGAATTTTGAATAAAATTATCATTCTTAATTACTTCAATCGTATCTGGATCTAGAACTAAGCCTTCTGGAATTAAATTTTCCAACTTCAAATCACCAGTATATTTTTCTTTCTTGGGATTCAGCCTTATTTCCCAGGTAATAAAATTTGTCTCTTGGTCATAATGACCTGCCAAACTATTATCAGACTGGTCTTTTGGCTTCTCTTTTTTGTCAGTAACTGCAATCTTAGGCATTGTTTCGTTTTGCTCTATTGCCGCATTTACTGCGATATTTTCTTTAATTAATAAGGCAGCTAAGACTGCGCTTCCGATCAATAACTTTTTCATTCATTTTCCCTCACTTCAAACTTGATCAAAGAGAGTATATCTGAATTAAAATATTAAAGATATTGTTTTGACAACGAAAAAAACAAAAAGCCAGTTAATAACTTAATAAATTTGTTTTTAAACATTTTTAATATCTCCTATTTTATTGAATAAAAAATAAGTCTAATGATTACAGACCTATAATGAATTGAATTTGATGAAAAGTAAAGGGTTTAATCATATTTGCACATAATTTAATACAAATATGCTAATTTAAGTCTTTTATTTTATTTATTTACAGAAAAATAGGGGAATTTATGGATAAAAATTTACTTTATAATTCAAGGCCTTTTGGACATTGTAAGCTTAAGTGCCTGAAAGAAACGCTTTAGGCGTTAAAAAAATTAACAAAAAATCGGGGATGAAAAAAAGACGCTGCGGCGTCTTTTTAATTTTAAACAAATTAATGATTTGACACATATGGTTAAATTAAATAGGAATGTGTTGAACGTTGAGTGGGAGAATAAAATGTTCATGCTGTGCACACAAAAAAACAGGCTTAAAGCCCGTTATTATAGCTTTTGTTCTGCTCTTAAAATCTTTTCCATGCACATGCACAAAAACGTGTGCATATTTTTGTGCATGATTTTTCATAATTCAAAAAAATTAACCTTTACTTATCTTCGTAAAACGTTGATAAATAAAGGTTAATCATGTTTTGTTAGTACTCTGAGTGCTGAATGGCAGAATCGAACTGCCGACCTTCTCTTTACGAGGGAGACGCTCTACCGACTGAGCTAATTCAGCAACCTCATAACACTAAAATTATACCAAAAGTGTGGATTCCATGCAATTAGAGAAGCATATTTCATCTAGTGATGTGATAGTATATTTTAAATTTAATTAAAAAGATGTTGCTTTTGTGTAAACAACATCTTTCGTAAATTGCAATAATAAATTGAACACTTACGCTGTTTGATAGATTTTATCTAAT
>NZ_PCZF01000035.1:0-17930 GCF_002554115.1 Lactobacillus sp. UMNPBX4 | reverse complement strand
GAATTTAAGCAAATATTGGAACAGAAGATGGTCAAAAGACCAATTTTCTTTGTTCAAAAATAAAAATAGACAGAAAAAGACGGTCAAGCAACTCAAATTAAGAGTTGGATTGATCGTCTTTCAGTATCTAAGGGTTAGTTTTTTCCCAGACACTTCTATTGCAATTTTTTAAGTAATAACCAGTCAGTTTGTGGATCGCTACCAACTTGAAAAGTATGCTCGCTTACCTTTTCAAAACCATGATGCTTGTAGAAATGTTGGGCATTAATATTCTTTTCGTAAACGCCAAGCCACATATAATCATAGCCCTCTTTTCTTGCCGTATCTTCTGCATAATCTAGCAACACATTACCTAATCCTTTATGTTGAAAACTTGGCAATAAGTAAATGCGTTCCACTTCTAAAGCATTTTCTTTTAAATGCTCAGTTTGCGCATCCCCTACATTAATCTTCAAGTAGCCTGCTACTTCATCGCCCACCATCAAGAAAAAGAAGCGACTATTCGGATTTTCTATTTCCTTAATCAACTTGCTGGTTTCATAATCTTCTTTCAAAAAGCGCTTCATATCATCTGGAGCAGTATAGTCATCAAAAGTATCCTTGAAAGTCTCACGTGATACTTCTTGCAACTTCTCCACATCATTAGTTGTTATAGACTTAATTGTGTAATCCATTAATATTCCCTCTTTCCGCCGTTTTTAACAAAATACCAATTGGCACTGACATTCTTTTCTACTATCTGCAGTAAGGCAGTTAATTCCGCTCTCTGTACTGAATCTAATCCTGTTAAAGCCAACTCATTTGAATAGGCATTCTCCTGCTCAATTTTCTGCGCTAACTTCTCGCCTTTATCCGTGACAAACAAATGCTTGATCTTTCTATTTTTCTGATCATTCTTCTTTTCAATCAGACTGTTTTTTTCAAGCTTTTGAATAGCTCTAGCAGTGGTCGTACGATCAACACTCAACAACTCAGCTAAATGATTAGCAATAATCCCCGGATTTTCCTTAATTCTAGTCAAATACAAATACTGACCACGATTGAGCTCAATCTCCTTAAACTCAACATTAGCAATTGAATCCAGAGCACGGGCAATCGTTCCGATTCGTCTTAAAATATCTTCTTCCATTTTTTCACCTTAAGAATATTATATTAATTATTGTTGCAAATGCAACAATAAAATAAACATTACAAAATAACAACAAAAGACATAAGAAATTTTTAAGCAAACAGTAACGCTATGTCACTTTTAGATTATATAGTTTATAATTTAGATAAATTCAACAAAACTACACAACAGAGGACTATTATGAAGAAATTTATCAAACCCGTTTTAATTGGCGTTACAGGAATTTTAATCGGTGTATTTTCGACCATTTTCTGGATCAAGCAACAACCACAAAAGCCTATCAATTTTTCAATAACCACTAAGAATGTTTTACCAAAAAATGTAAACTATTCTAGCAACAAATTGCCCCAAATTAGAATGAGTCAAGTTTCCGCAATCCAAAAATTCAAATCCTTGTATTCAAACGCTGAGATTAAATCCATTACTTTAGCCTTAAAAAACGATACTTATGTTTACACCATTGTTGGTTTTGATTCCATAAAAGATTGCACTATTCAGCTCGATGCAACCAATAACAAAATCATGGGACAATCTACTCAGCTTTTAGATTACGATTACAATAAAGAAGAAGTATTAAATCTTAAAAAGACCATTTCTCGGCAAGAGGCCAATGCCGTTGCACTCAGAGAATTACGCGGTGCCACCCCAATTCTTTGGGAATTAACCGATGAAGACGGCAAGGCTATTTGGAAAATCAATCTAATTTATAATAATCAAAAACGTGAATTAAAAATCGATGCTTTAAACAAAAATATTATTTAAAAAATTTTTAGCTGATTGCAACCTAGCATTGTAATCAGCTTTTGTTATATACAATCCAAATTGACATCCTCACTTCCATAACACATTTTTATCAAAATACAAGATCTTGTAGTCAATATTTTATATGCTACAATAGCTAGTGTTTATAAAAATATTCATCGGAGGATTACTAATGAGATTAGGTAAAAAATTAATCACTTTTGCTGTAGCCGGCCTTGCGTTAGTAGGTACAGCTGCTTGTTCCAATGGTAAAAACAATTCATCTTCAAATGATGCTAAGATTCCATCTAAAATCACTAAAAAGACTACTGTAGTATTTTGGCACGGGATGCATGGTGCTCAAGAAAATACTCTTAAGCAATTAACTAATGATTTTGAAAAGAAGAATCCTAACATTAAGATCAAGCTGGAAAACCAAGGCTCTTACATTGATTTGCAAGGCAAGATCAATTCTACTATGCAATCACCTAAGAATTTGCCAACAATTACCCAAGCTTACCCTGGCTGGTTATATAATGCCGCTCAAAATAGAATGTTGGTTGATTTAACTCCTTACATCAACAATAAAAATG
Organism: Lactobacillus sp. UMNPBX4; assembly: GCF_002554115.1. Classification (NCBI taxonomy): domain Bacteria; kingdom Bacillati; phylum Bacillota; class Bacilli; order Lactobacillales; family Lactobacillaceae; genus Lactobacillus; species Lactobacillus sp. UMNPBX4. Next base: position 15,467 of record NZ_PCZF01000035.1, on the reverse strand, counting down.
TTGGTTGGGGCAGCGCCAAAGCTTCTAATATTCGAACTGAATTGTTAGATGGTGCCCAAATTAAAGGTACCCAATATGGTATTCCATTTAACAAATCTATCGAATCTTTGACTTACAACAAGACTATGTTCAAGAAATATGGCATTAAAAAAGTTCCTACAACAATGGAGGAACTCAAACAAGTCTCTGAAACTATCTACAAGAAGAGTAACCACAAGGTAGTCGGTGCTGGCTTTGATTCATTAGCCAACTACTACACCCTTGGTATGAAGGATGAAGGCATTAACTTTACCGACAAGATTAATTTCACCGGTGCTGCTTCAAAGAAAGTTATCAATTACTATGCAGAAGGCGTAAAGAAGGGTTACTTCCGTGTAGCTGGTTCTGAACACTACTTATCTGGTCCATTTGCTAACGAAAAAGTCGCAATGTTCATCGGTACTTCTGCAGGTGAAGGCTTTGTAAAACAAGGTGTTGGCAACAAGTTTACTTACGATGTTGCTCCTCGTCCTGGCAAATATACCATGCAACAAGGTACTGACATCTACATGTTTAAAGAAGCTTCATCAATGCAAAGAGCTGCCGCCTTCAAGTACATGAAATTCTTAACTTCTGAATCCTCACAACTTAAGTGGGCAAATGCTACTGGTTACACTCCAGTTAATAACGGCGTACTTGACGACAAGGAATTCCTTGATAACAAGAACATCAAGATGCCTACTAAGTTGAAAGCAGCAATGAAGCACCTCTACAGTGTTCCAGCTAAAAAGAACTCTAATGCTGCCTACAACCAATTAGACAGCATTATGCAAAACATCTTATCCGCAGCTCAAAAAGGTCAAAATGTTAACAGCCAAATTGACAACGGTAAGCAAAAATTTGATGCCGCTTGGAAACAATAAAGTGCAAAATAAAAAGCTCTCTTTCGAGAGCTTTTTTTCTGCCTATTTTTATCTCGGTTGACTGTCGGCACGTGACTTGTAATCACCATTTTCAGTACCGATAATCAACTTCTCGCCTTCCTTAATGAAGTCAGGAACTTGAACAACCAAACCTGTTTCCATTGTAGCTGGCTTACCACCACCAGCAACAGTAGCACCCTTAATTTCTGGTTGAGTTTCCTTAACAGTCATTTCAACAGTTGATGGCAATTCAATACCGATAATCTTGTTGTCACCAGTGAATTCCATATCTACCATGATGTTAGGCATTAAAAACTTAACATCATCACCTAATTGGTCAGCAGAAACTTCGTATTGATCATAAGTTTCAGTGTCCATAAAGGTATAAACATCGCCTTCACCATAGAGGTATTGTGCAGTTCTCTTAGTGATATCAACTAAATCTACTTTTTCAGTTGGACGCATAGTCTTGTGGACAACAGCACCGCTCTTAACATCACGCAAATCCATTTGCATAACGGTGTTACCCTTACCTGGCTTATGGTGGTTAGCCTTTAAAACCTTAATTAACTTACCATCTTGACTAAAAATCATGCCTTTTTTCAAATTAATTGCTTGCATAAAATTCTCCTTATCTACACATAGATTATAACAAACTAAATATGTCTCAAATAAATCTTGTCAATTAAATGTCCATCAGTCTTATGCAAAATTAGGCTTGCACGTTCTTTAGTTGGAGCAATGTATTCACGAAGGTTTACTAAATTGACCATTTGCCATACTTCTTCGGCAAACTGCATCGCTTGATCTAGTGGTCCATTAGCCATTTGATAATAAAAATTATCAGGCTTGTTTTTATTCAATTTCAATACTTTTTGGAATCGTTGCATATACCATTTTTCAATTAAATCTTCTTCCGCATCGATATAAATTGAAAAATCAAAAAAGTCACTAGTCACAACTTGTCCACTTTCCGGTAGTTGCAGAGTATTGATTCCTTCAATAATTAAAATATCTGGGTTCTTAACATGACCATATTTTCCAGGAACAATATCGCTCAATTCTTGTGAATAAAGTGGGTAAACAATATCCTTTTTACCACTTAAAACATCCCACAAAAAGTCACTTAATAAGGCCATATTATAGCTTTCAGGGAATCCCTTGCGTGACATTAATCCCTTACGCTCCAATTCTTTATTTGGATAAATAAAACCATCCGTGGTCATTAAATGTACTTTGAGATTGGGATAAGTTCTTTGCAAAAGTAGCTGCAAAAGACGCGCCGTAGTCGACTTTCCTACAGCTACCGAACCTGAAATACCGATGATAAACGGTGCTGGTTCAAAAGATTTATGCAAAAATCTAATCTGAGCTTGGCGCGCTTGTTGTTTATCCTGATAAACTAAATGTAGATAGCTAATTAGGCTAGTATAAATTTCATGCACATCGGTCAAATCGACTACATCGCCTAGTGACTTGATTTGTGTTAATTCTTCTTTAGTAATATTTACTTTATTTTTTGGAGCTAGTTTAGCCCATTCATTTCTTTCAAAACTCGTATAATTTTTCATTGCTATTATCCATTTTTTCTTTTACATACATTTACTTATTATAATTGAAAGGCATTAAATTATGAAAAAAATAATTTTATTCGGTGATTCTATCTTTAACGGCTTTCGCGATGGTCAAGACACAGATTTAGTTACTAATCTATTTCAAAAAGAGCTAAAAGATTATGCACAGGTGGAAAACATCTCTAAAAGTGGTGCCACTACCGTTGAAGCAATAGATTATTTGCATCTAATTCCTCAAAAAAGAGATTTAGTTGTAGTTGAATACGGTAATAATGATGCCGCAACCGGCTGGGGAATTCGCCCAGAAAGTTATGAGCGCAATCTAAATGAAGTTCTCACCCAAGTAGGCAAAGCCATAGTTGTTGGCCTCTGTTATCCTGATCCTACCAACAGTGAAATTAACCAATTTTACGGAGATGAAAGATTAGATCTTTTCAACGGCATTGCTAAAAAGGTTGCAGAAAAGTACAGTGCACAATTTGTGGATATCTTACCCGCCTTTAGAAAGCTCAAGGCCATTTCGACATACTATCAAAAAGATGGACAGCATCTAACAGACAAAGGCAACGAATTTTTAGTTAACCAAATTATGCCGGCAATCAAAAAAGAACTTGATTAACTCAAGCTCTTCTTCATCATAATATGCTCAACGCCGCCCTCATCAAATGGCTCGCCGCATGTTTGATAACCTAACTTTTCATAGAATGGCTTAACATGCATTTGAGCATGACAATACAAGGCTGAGGCATTTTGCTCTTTTAAGTAATTATGCACAGCTAGCAGCATTTTCTTACCTAAGCTTTGGCCGCGACTTTTCTTTGAAACTGCAACGCGGCCCAGCATCCATTTATCTTTTTCCACAAACAGACGACATGTTGCAAGGGCATCCGTCTGTTTTTCATTTAGCAAAAAAACTTGAACTGCTGTTAAATCTTGATCATCTAAATCTGGCAATGTAATTTTTTGTTCTGCTACAAAAGTTTCATTACGCAGGCGAGCTACGGCAAACATTTCTCTGCTCGTCATTTCATCAATCTTTTTAAAAGAAAAATTATTATTCATCGTTACTTTCCTAAATAATTACTATCTTTACCAAACCATTTCTCATTAATTTGTCTTAACTTGCCATTTTTCTGCAATCTAGCCAAGCCCTCGTTGAGCTTTTTTTGCAAAGTCTTATCATCTTTACGCATCCCGACCGCAAACAGATCCATCGGTACACGGTCATTTTGTATCACCTTATACTCGCTACTCTTAGCCATGTGTGCAATGTAGTAATCGGCGTAAACTTCATCAAGCAAGATTCCTTGGATACGACCTGAATTTAAATCTAAGAATGAATTAGAAATTGTATCGTACAAAATTGTCTTTTTAGCATGCAAGACATTCTGCTTAGTCTCATACCACTGCTCCGCGGTTGAACCAGTTTGCATCCCCAATTCATACTTTTTCATTTGCGCAAAATTGTCGATGCCGCTATTTTTCTTTACAACCAAAACTTGACGATTACGCAAATATGGACGACTAAAAGCCACCTTCTTCTTTCGTTCAGGCGTAATACTGTAGCCGTTCCAAATCAAATCAATAGTGCCGTTACGCAGTTCCGTTACGTTCATCGACCAGTCGATCGTTTGAAAACTAACTTTAATGCCATACTCCTTAAAAACGGCTCTTGCTAAATCAATATCGTAACCTGTAAGTTGGCCATTTTTCTTCTCAAATCCCATTGGCACAAAGCTATCATCTAAACCGATGACCACTTGCTTATTCTTTTCAATTGTTTGCCACGTATCAGCATTATTGGACTTAGCGCACCCAGTTAAAGTCAGTACTAGAATTCCAATAATTGCTATTATCCATTTTTTCATGAGCTTATCCCTCACTTAATGGTTGAACCTTTAACATCTGATCTGCCACATTCTCTGCAAACTGCAAGTCGTGCGTAATAATTAATTGCGTTAACCCGGATTTTTTCAGACCTAAGATCATCCTCTCAACCTCTTTGCGCAAATTAGGATCAAGCGCTGATGTTGGTTCATCATAACAGAGAATGCGTGGCTTCATTGCCAAGGCCCGTGCAATGGCGATACGCTGCTTTTGACCACCAGACAATTCATAAGGATATTGCTTCTCACGGCCATTCATTTGCAAACGATTAAGCAATTCATAAGCCTTCTTATTAGCTTCTTCCTTGCTCTCCTTAAGTACCATCGTCGGTGCCAGGGTAATATTTTGCAACACATTCAAGTTAGGGAAAAGATTATAATCCTGAAATACCACGCCAACTTTACCTGAATCATAAGCTTGACTATCAATTAAAATTTCGCCGCTATCCTTGGTTTCAAGACCGGCAATAATTCTAAGAAGCGTGGTTTTCCCTGCACCAGATGGACCAACAATGGTCATGATTTCACCATCTTTTAGAGTAAAAGAGATATCTTTCAAAATTGGTCGATTATTAAATTCTTTGTATAAGTTTTTTACTTCTAACATTTAATCCACCTGTCACTATCTGTAATAAGAGAAGTGCTTTTCCAACTTTTTCAAAACAAAAGCACAAATACTAATTAAAAGTAGATAAATCACGCCTACTAAAACTAATGGTATCAGCGTTACATCACGCGCCATTGCTACATTACCTGCTCGAAGTAAATCGCCTAAGCCGATCACATAAACAAGTGATGAGTCCTTAACCAAGTTGATCACTTCGTTACCAATTGAAGGTAAAACAATTTTGATTACCTGGGGAATGACAATCTGGGTCATTGTTTGCCAGCGATTCAAGCGTAACACTTTTGCGGCTTCAAATTGTCCTTTATCAATTGATTGAAAACCGCCCCGGAAGATTTCCGCAAAATATGCAGCATAATTTAACACAAAGGCAAGAAGCGCTGCCTGATAACGTGGAAATACAATATGGATAATTGGTAAACCATAAAATACAAAAATCAATTGCAATAACAGTGGTGTACCCCGCATGATCCAAACGTAAAAATTAACTAGCCATTTAATTGGCTTAATTTTGCTCATTTCTCCAAGTGAAACTAAGATTCCGAGCGGCGTTGCCAAAATAATAGTCCAAAAGAAAATACTAAGCGTCATCGTTGCACCGTTAAAAAGGGCTGGTAAAATTTCTCCAATATATTTTAATGACATATCCTCACCTGCATTTTTCTAATAAAAAAGCCCTCTTAGGACTAACCTAAGAGGACGAACTGATCGTGTTTCCACCTCATCTTCGCATCTGCTCACGCAAAATGCCTCACTAGGTTGATTATCTTAAAAAAAAGCCCCCATAGCCAATTGGCTACGAGGGCGAATGAAATCGCGATTCCACCTCATATTCACAGGCTATTCACATAACCTGCCTCAATAAGTTAATAATCAACCTTTAGCTATAACGGGCTATCCCGAGTCTTCCTACTCAATTCAGAAAATCAACTCACAGATGTGACTTCGGATTAGCTCGTGTTTCATTTCCACCATCAGAAACTCTCTATTACCGCAGCTAGCCTTACTGCTTCTGTTCTAAGTTGTTTTTAATATTGCTATAAATCTTATAAGATTAATTAGTATTTGTCAATTATTTATTAATTACTTTTCTTCATAAGTAACTGGATCCACATCTAAAAGCGGACTCTTTTCACCAGTGTAAATCACGTCTAACTTGTACATAGCACGAGATGTAATCGTGTAAACAAGTTGCGTTTCATCTAATTGATGATAATTCTTTTTATTTGCGCCCCACATAACTACAGCATCAAACTCTAGTCCTTTAGCCAAATATGATGGAATAACCAAGGTGCCATCAACTAAACGCTGGTTAGCCGTCGCAATCAAAGTGGATTTTTCACCTTTTTCGCTCAACTTTTCATGGACAAATTTAGCACCAGCCAAATCCTTCGTAATGATAGCAGTAGTCATCTTGCGCTTTTCATTATCACGTAAAACATCGACTAAAACATCAATTGCCTGTTCATCGCCATCTCTACCCCAAATCACAGGCTTTGGACCTTGACGGTTAAAGGCTTCGATCTTTTCACCTTGACGCAAAATCTGCTTGGTAAAGTTAGTCAGTTGCTTAGTCGAACGATATGACTTAGTAAGTTGGACCACATCGATTTTTTCTGGATCAAATAAACCTGAAATCTGCTTGAGCAAACTGCGGCTTTCATCCTTAGTAAAAATAGCCTGATTCAAATCACCGAGCATCGTGAATTTGGCACGTGGGAAATTATATTTAAGGTAGGCCAATTGGAATGGCGTATAATCTTGAATTTCGTCGATGAAAGCATACCGCATTTCATAATCGGTTCTACGACCAGTAATTAAATCATACAAGTAAAGATAAGCAGAAACATCAGTGATTGCAATATCATGCTTCTTGAAATTTTCCTTAACTTCATCAATATGATGCATCCAGTCTTCTTCATCGATATTCCACTTAGCTAAATCAACCATCTTAGGTACAGCACGCAAGAAGCTTAAGTATTGCGCACGCATATTGATAAAGTGATTATGCAAAATACGCTTGTGCACGCCCTTCAATGCCTTAAGTACAATCTTTCTGCCTAAGAATGCCTCTTCCTTAGCTTCTGATTCAAATTCTTGATCAGGTCGATCGTACAATTCATTTAACTCAGATTGACTCATCCCTTCAATGGTGCGAGCAACCCAAGCTTTTCTAGCTTCTGGCGCGATCTTGCGATTAAGCATCTTAATCAATTCTTCACGCGTTGCATCAATGCGGTTAGCCAAATTGTAATTCTCGTTATATGAGTAATAGATTTCCTTGATCTTTTCCTTATCAAAGTAAGGCTTCTTCTTGTCACGGAAATAAATATTCTTAAAGACTACACCGCGTTTATTTAAATGCTTTGCATAACGTGTTACCAAATTAAAGAAGTTAACCGAATCCTTAAATTTACTAATATTAGTATCCGCATTTTGATCTTCAAATTGTTTAAACAGGTTTTCCACATTCATCCCTGGAAGCCGGCGGGCAACAAATTGCCAGTAAGTCATCTGTACCATATTTTGTTCACCCATTTCAGGCAAAACATTCTTAATATAGTCATTAAACAATTGGTTAGGACTGAACATGATAACATCACTAGAAGTCAAATTACCACGGTAACGATAAAGCAGGAATGCAATTCTTTGCAAAATTGCACTAGTTTTACCAGAACCTGCAGCACCTTGAACGAAAAGCAAGTCAGCACTAGTATTTCTAATAATCTTATTTTGTTCTTGTTGAATCGTAGTTACGATTGATTTCATCTGAGTTGATGATTTTTCAGATAAAACCTCTAAAAGCATTTGGTCACCGATTGACTCATTGGTGTCAAACATGTTGACAATCTTGCCATCTTCAATCATGAATTGGCGTTTCTTAGTCATATCAACGGTAATTTTGCCTTCTGGCGAATTATAAGATACTTCACCTAACTTACCATCGTAATAAATTGAAGAAATAGGCGCACGCCAGTCATAAATCAAAAAGTGATCGTTTTTATCTGCAAAAGATCCCAAACCAATATAAATAGTTTCAGGCTTCTTTTCCCCTTGCTCTTTAAAATCAACTCGAGCAAAATATGGCCGTTTTTCCAGCCTTTCAACGGTATCCAATTGCTTAGCTGAATGCTGCCAAGCATGTTCGCGTTCACTTAATAATTGCTGCTGTTGATGAATCGACAAGGCGGTTTCCATTGAAGTCGAGTAACCATCATAATCCAACTTAACATCATCAAAGAAGTGTGAATTAAGATTTCTAGCTTCGCCTTCAGCGGATTTAATTGACTTTTTTAAAGATTTTTCACGTTCCTTGATTTGTTTCATAATATTATCAAGGTGTTTTTGTTCAAGTGCTTCTTCACTATTTTCATTTTTTGCTGTGGTCATTTAATCACCTTTTCTTTAAAAACTCGCATTCTATTTTATCATGAGTAGCGCTTTTTTATCATGAGTAGCGCTTTTATAGTAGTCTGCACGCTCATAGGCAAAATACAAGTAAAAATAGATGAAAACTTAAGATTTGAAGATTATAATTTCAACATTGGAGTTGAAAATTATGAGAACGTTTTTTAGAATCATCAGAAATATTTTCTTGCTTGCAGTACTCGCCTTTGCCGTTTGGTCTTATAAAAATGATTCTAACATGCGCATGGCAACGCAAGATTCTCTGACTACATTAAATTATCGCATTCAGCAATTATTAAAAAATGGAACTACTACCCCGCCTAAATTAGGCGATAAAGACACTTCTACCAGAACTGATAAAGCAAAAGATGATGATACCTTTGAAAACCGGACATGGTCAAAACCGAAAGCAAATGTTTACGTAGATGTCAAAAATAACTTACAGTTACGTTCAGCTGCAATCGATGCCATGAATGCTTGGAATCGAACCGGAGCCTTCACTTTTCACCAAATTAGTAATAAAAAGAAGGCACAAATCGTTATCAGCATTGTGGATGATAGCGACACAAATGCTGCTGGTGAAACGGCTACAACTTATAATCCAGCAACTGGACATTTATTAAAGGCAGATGTTCATCTCAACCGCTATTACTTGCAAAATGAGTGGTACGGTTACAGCAATAATCGAATTATCAACACCGCTGAACATGAACTAGGACATGCGATTGGTTTAAATCACACCAACAGCGTTTCAGTCATGTATCCTAAAGGATCAATTTACACCATTCAGCCACAAGATATCAAAAAATTGAGAAAAATCTACCACGAAAACAATTAACTTTAATTACTCCTCTCTTTTTTCTAAAATAAAGAGGAGTTTTTTGATGAGGAGAAAATTATGAAAAGAATCTATATTGTCCGTCATGGTCAAACTTATATCAATCGTTATAACAAGATGCAAGGTTGGTGTGATACCCCACTAACTACTGCAGGAATTGAAGGTGCCGAAGAAGCTGGCAAGGCATTGCACGACGTTTCTTTTGACATTGCCTTATCTAGTGATTTAAAAAGAGCTAGCGACACCTGCGAAACAATCATGAAATACAACGTTAACAAAGATGAATTGCAGCATATTGTCAGTCCATTTTTCAGAGAACAATTCTATGGCTATTTTGAAGGAATGGATTCTGAAATGGCTTGGCGCATGATCGGTGGCAGTCACGGCTACGCTACTAGACAAGAAATGTTTAAACATGAAAGTATCGATACCATTAAAGATTGGATCAAAGAAGCTGACCCATACCACCAAGCAGAAGATGCTGAAGAATATTGGTCTCGCATGGAAAATGGTTTAAAGATGATCAGTGAACTTGATGGAGCTGAAAACATCTTGTTGGTTACCCATGGCTTTACTATTAGAAGCTTGTGGTACCGTTACGGCGATAACATCCCTCTTGTACCCGGTCCAAAGAATGCCTCAATTACCGTGATGACCATGAGCGATAAAGGCGACATCAAGATCCCTATTTGGAACAAAATGCATTTATGAGCATATACAAAAAGAAGCTTAGATCAACTTGATCTAGGCTTCTCTTTTTAATGAACGCTATATCAGGATCGGGTGCTTTTGTTGCAGCCAGCCAAAGTTCAGACCAGCGAACAATGCACCACTACCGCCACCAAGAGTAAGTGGGATCTTGTGAATCGTAATTACGATAGCACCAAGCAAGATACCTATTGACATGAAGCTAACATCTGTTTTGGTTCCAGTAACTTTTTCATAACCAATTGTCTTAATGGCATTAGTTAAATAGTTTGCTGGACCAATGATTGTTACATGATCGCCAACAGTTAACCGGGTGTAGAAAGTAAGTTTTCAAATATGCATATTAAAAAAGCTGTCATTTTGACAGCTTTTTCGTATACCTAGCTTATTAACGAGTACTGATTTAAGCCTAAGATTCTACTTTTTCAGCACTATATTCTCGTATAATTTTACAGTCACAATGTAGTAAATGAAGTAAAGTACGATGAAAATTAAGAATGGTAGCCAGATGCCCATGTATGGCTTAGGTAATAATGCCTTGAACAATCTCAAACCGAAGAGAACATCGATGATACCTAGTGCTCCAGGTAAAGCAAATAGCACCCCAATTTCATTTCTAATTGATTTTCTAAGCATCTTTTCCCTAGTCCCAATCTTGTAGAGCATTTCGTAACGTACTTTGTCGCTGGCGGCGCCGCTTAAAACTTTGAACATCAAAGTTGAAGCGAGCATGGTTAGGAACGCGATTCCTAGGAAGAAACCCATGAATTCGAAACCGCTGGCAAAGCCAAGCACTACTTGATAAGTAAATGGCTTAGTGTTGCTCAACACTCTACTAATCATAGGTGAAGTCATTTGAAGCTTTTCAATCTTTGTTAAAGTTGGATAGTCTTTAACAAAATCCTTAACTCTAATTAAAGTTATAAACTTCTTTTGTCCTTGAATAGTATTAAATTTAGCTGGAGAAACTAGTTCAATCTTTTTAGTGCCATTAAGTAGCATCATGCTCAAACGGGTATTAGCAGAATTACCAGGAGTAACCAAATCTTTGGTCTTGGCTACAGTTGGTGTATAAGTTGGGAAATCATTACCGTGTTGACTAAATTTAATATATTTAAATGGCTTTTTGTCGAAATCAGCCTTGTTAAAGAATAGTTCTTTCTTAGTTTCAACGTAGTGGTAAGTAGCCTTAGATTTAATATCTAACTTGTCCACATTTTTTTGCACAGCTGGTGTATTTTGCACAATCTGTGCATCATAGTAGTCGCTGACTACTGCTTGGTTCTTCAATGAATTGAAGTTAAGACCAACAGTAATCGCACCAAGAGCTAAAGCGAAAAGTAGTGAGATAACGGAAAGAATACGTGTGTAATCACGAATTCTGAATTTTAGTTGTCCAAGAGTAAAGACGCGAATACCGCGGTAAGCGAAGCCTTTTTTCTTGAGCAAAAGATTGATGATGAGAGTGAAAAATGAATCAAAAGTGAAGTATGAGCCTGCCACGATAGTTACTAATGCTGCTGGAATGATGAAGAAAATAGCATTAGCGGGCATCCCCATAATGTAATAGCCTGCTGCTAAAAGCAAAAGACCTAAGATAGCTTCAACCACGCGCAAGCCGTTCTTGCGGCTGATCTTAATTGGCTTTTGACTCTCATGAAGCAAGTCAATCACTTTACTACGCACAAGTTTATGCACATTTCTCAACGCTGCTAAAAAGAATACAACTACAAAGAAAATCAATGTCCATAAAATTGCATTAGGCAAAATTATCTGAAAGTGCGTAATATGTAAGTCTAAACTGCTAATCAATAATTTAGACGCAAGAGCAGTTAAGCCCAAGCCAACAATAATTCCCAAAATAGCTGCCAAAATCCCTGTTAACAAGGTTTCACAGAAAATCAGCAAACCAAGCTTAGAACTTTTTGCCCCTAGCATCATGAACATGCCATAGTCGTGCTGGCGCATGCTGAGCAAAAATGAATTCGCATAAACCAAGTAAACGAAAGTAATAATTGCGAGTAAGACAATCCCGAAGCCAAAGATGAAGCTTAAGTATTGTCCTGGTGCATTAACATCTTTACTCATGAAGCCTGGGTTAATTGCCAAGGATAAGAACATATAAAAGATTGTACTTGCAACTACCAATCCTGAAAACAGGACCGTGTAGTCTTTGAACCGGCTTTTAATCCCGGTTAAAGATAATTTCCAAATCATTTTTCCTTCCTCCTATTCCTCAGTACCCAAGTGAGCAATCAATTCATGGTAGAAGTCTGTTCTAGATTTTTCACCTTTAATCATTTGTTCACCGATTTTACCGTCTTTGATGAATAAAATGTGATTAGCAAAACTTGCTGAAAATGGATCGTGGGTAACCATCAAAGTTGTTACGCCGTCATGCTTGTTTAAGTTTTCCATCGTGTTTAGTAATTCTCTTGCACTCTTAGAATCAAGCGCACCGGTTGGTTCATCGGCCAGTAAGATTGATGGTTCGTGAACCAAGGCACGTGCAGCCGCTACTCTCTGCTTTTGTCCCCCTGAAATTTCTGCAGGGTACTTATTCAAAATTTCTTTAATTCCTAATTTTGCTGCAATTCTATCCACAAGTGGATTAATTCTGCGTGCTGATAATCCACGCAAGCTAAGTGGTAATGCAATATTTTCTCGATTAGACAAATTTTCTAGCAAATTAAAGTCTTGGAAAATAAAACCTATTTCTTTGCTACGGAAGTCAGCCATCTGATTAGTATTCAAAGTGCTAACATCATGCTTATTAATGAAAACTTGACCCGTAGTTGGTTTATCTAAAGTTGAAAGAATGTTAAGTAAAGTAGTCTTACCAGAGCCAGAAGCACCCATGATTGCTACAAATTCACCTGCGGCAATCTTAAAATTGATGCCCTTCAAAGCTTGGTATTGTTTTTCGCCTTTTTTACCGTAAGTTTTGGTGACGTTGTCAACCACAAGAATTTCGTTCATTTTTATACCTCTTTCTCCCCAATTTGTTTTACTGTATTATTCAATTAATACACTAATATGATATTGGCCTTTTGTCAATCTATTTTTGCGTAAAAAAATAGTTCTTCACGTCTTAACGCGTGAAGAACCTTGATCTATCAACATTTAGTTGCTAGTTTTTGTTTTGATTAATTTACATTTTCCTAATGTTTGAATCTCTTGATGGCCGTTTACTAGATGTAAAATTGCATCCCGATATAACAGTTTCTCTTTCTTTTTGCTCTTGTCTTTATACTTTTTAACAAAAGTTACTTCATAATCAATCTTGCTATAATTGCGCTTACCTGGCAAAACAGATAAAACTTTGACCTTAACGGTGAACTTCTTAAGTTTCTTATCCTTTTTCCACTTCTTGATTTGTTGCTCAATCTTCTTATAATCGGCGTTTTCTTTACCATTTTCAAAATTGGTTACCATCGGCTTTTTAAAGTTGGTATACAGTATTCTCGCCGCATTTTCAACTTTAATTAAACCTGGCCAAATTGGGTTAACAATATAGTCACCTTCTGCATCTTGGTAAACGTCTTTTTCACCATTGCCTTGGTAATCTGCTGCACCATCATAATCAGTTACATCGTCTTCACTATCGCTAAATTCCGAACTGATTGATTGTGATAAATCTGTCACATTTTCAGATTTAATGGTTTGACCATCAACCTTGCTTTTAACAAAAATTTCCATTCTCTTAGCAAGCGGATAATCCTTAAATGTATAGTGGCCTTTTTTATTAAGAGTGGCTGTTTTATGATCATTGATATAAACTACGCCATTAGGAACGCTGCGAATTTGGAAAGTGGCGGTTTTAATTTTCATATCTACCGTCTTATTTGACCAAATATTTACAATCGAGTCAGCATCTAACTTTCTATTGTTAACCTTGGATTTAACCAAAATATGGTAACGACCAGGGAAAACTAATCCTAAATCTTGATAGTAATTCTGATTGCCGCCATTCATTTTGCCGTAATCTTCCCCGTTAACAAACAAAGCCGAATTGGCATGGTTGGTTTGAACCTGCGGACGATAGCACTGCACTCGCAACTTATATTTACTGAAAAATAAGAAATAGCGACCGGCTTCAACTAATTGAATCTCACCATTGTCACGATCATGGCGTAAGTTAGAATCCAATTTTTTTGCAGCCGCTGCATGATTCTTAAAATAATTTTGCAACGGCTTTAAACTATCATCGGTTACCTTCATATCAGGAGTTGAAGCAATCACATATTGCGCCATCCCCGTCTTAGGGTCTTTTAAGTTGGCAACAATGCGGCTAATCTGCCGATCTCTTGTATAATAAAAATTGCCAGCGGTAATTAATCCGCCAACTAAAATCACAATAATTCCAAATAACCAAATAGTTTTACGTTTTTTCATACTTAAAACCCACCAAATTAATACTTTTAATTTAGATTAACAGGTTGAGCCAAAATAGCAACTATCTTCATTTTTGTGAGGAAAAATTATGGAAATTAACTTCAATTTTGTCAAAAATAGTCCAACATTTAACGAGGAATACTCTACTGCTGAAAAGATTCACAAGTTATACACAATCGATGATTATCGTGACGTCATCAGCAACTCTCGCCTTTTGTTTGAAACACTTACTAAGAAAATCTTCAAACTAGAGAATCTGAATGCTTATTATCATGTGCCAGACGGTGAATATCGCAATTTGCGCAATGACACGCATTATTTACGCGGGGAACTCGATTATCCTTTAAGCATTATGGATTTATTCGATGAAGTCCGCCGGATGGGGAATGCAGCGATCCACGATAGCAGAATCGAACCTGATAAAAAGCAGGCCTGGCGCTGCGTTTGCGACGTTCATGACATTCTAGTCTTTTTAATCAATAGCTATGATGGTCAGGATTTATATTACATTCGCCCCGACATCGCTATGGAGGCTCAAACCTCTAGTCAATTTCATACCCGTGTCAAAAATACTAAACCGCATATTAAACGTCAACTACCCTAGACTGAAGTCTAGGGCTTAGTGGCTCGTTAGCTTACGCTAACCAGAACACCAACTTGCTTAGATACGGACTTGACTTACCAGCAATAGTCTTTTGACTATTGCCGATAGAGGTCGTCTATTTACCAAAGCCTTTTAAGTCCGCGAATTGCTAGCGGACTGCAGCCTTTCTAGGCTGCTTTTTTTATTTTAGGATTCTGCCACTTGCCTAATCCTTTTTCTAAGATGTTCACGGCCGCATTCCAATCACGAATATGGTGCGTTCGACAGATTGGACAAGTCCATTCCCGATCCTTAAGGGTTAATTTCTTATAACCGTTTTGCCCCATAATACTGCCACATTGATGGCATCTTTGGGTGGTGTACTTAGGATCAATTGTTAGAAATTCTTTGCCATATAGATCTGCCTTATAAGCCAGCATGTTCAGGAAGCTGCGCCAACCAACATCTGAAATAGCTTGAGATAAGGCATGATTCTTTAACAGATTTCTGCTTCTTAGTTCCTCGGCAACTACTAAATCGTGGTTTTT